>NZ_BPLI01000027.1:0-23593 GCF_019656175.1 Bacillus sp. BML-BC051 | reverse complement strand
TTTTTTGTGTTTATTTTTATATAAGCCTAAAGAAGAAAAAAGAATGAAAATAAGGCTATTCTAAGTAATAGTAATGATTTTTTGTTTTTCAGGTTTTCCAAGTGCTCCTAAAATAATTCCTATAATAGGGAATGTTAAAAGTGAGATGATATAAAGGAGTATTCAATCATTACAGCAATGACTGCGATACAAAGGAACAAATGTGAAAGAGTGTAGTTGTTTTTTTATATTGTTCTTCTTATAAATAAAATGAATATGAACTATTATATGTGCGATAGATTTCTAGAAATATATGTTCTAATTTCTTATCCTTTTTGCATATAGTTACAATTATCCTTTTGAATATAACTAAAACACGAACGTTATTGGTGAGTGATAAAAAAACATTCGATTATTTGTTGACATTGTTTATGAAATATTGTTAATATAGCCATAGAAAGAATAATATATAAGACCTCATATAATCGCGGGGATATGGCCTGCAAGTCTCTACCTAACGACCGTTATTCGTTAGACTATGAGGGAAAGTCACTCGGTATTTTTCTATTCACAAGGGATACGTATGCCTGAGTAGAGCACTTTCTCTCATAGTAAAAGAGAAACTGTTCTATTTCAGGCTTTTTTTATTTGAATCGGGGGGATTCTAATATGAAATCACTAGTTGGAGTCATAATGGGAAGCACGTCAGACTGGGAAACAATGAAATATGCTTGTGACATTTTAGATGAATTAAATATACCGTATGAGAAAAAAGTTGTATCAGCTCATCGGACTCCGGATTATATGTTTGAATATGCAGAAACGGCTCGTGAACGTGGATTGAAAGTTATTATTGCTGGAGCTGGTGGAGCAGCGCATTTACCAGGAATGGTTGCAGCGAAGACGAATCTTCCTGTAATCGGAGTTCCAGTTCAATCAAAAGCGTTAAACGGCTTAGATTCATTATTATCCATCGTCCAAATGCCAGGAGGGGTTCCGGTTGCAACTGTTGCAATTGGTAAGGCTGGTTCAACAAATGCTGGTTTACTTGCTGCACAAATACTTGGATCATTTCATGATGATATACATGATGCATTAGAATTGAGACGAGAAGCAATTGAAAAAGATGTGCGCGAAGGTAGTGAGCTAGTATGACGAGAATCATTTTACCTGGAAAAACAATCGGCATTATTGGAGGCGGCCAGCTAGGAAGAATGATGGCATTGGCAGCTAAGGAGATGGGATATAAAATTGCTGTTTTAGATCCTACAAAAAATTCACCATGTGCACAAGTTGCGGATATTGAAGTTGTTGCATCATATGATGATTTAAAAGCAATTCAGCATTTAGCGGAGATCAGTGATGTTGTCACATATGAATTTGAGAATATTGATTATAGATGTTTGCAATGGCTTGAAAAACATGCTTACTTACCGCAAGGCAGTCAGTTGTTAAGTAAAACGCAAAATCGTTTTACAGAAAAGAATGCAATTGAAAAAGCGGGATTACCAGTAGCAACGTATAGATTGGTTCAAAACGAAGAGCAGCTTACTGAAGCAATTACCGAGTTATCATATCCTTCCGTCTTAAAAACAACGACAGGTGGATATGATGGGAAAGGGCAAGTTGTTTTAAGAAGTGAAGCTGACGTTGATAAAGCGCGAGAGCTTGCGAATGCAGCAGAGTGTATTTTAGAGAAATGGGTGCCTTTTGAAAAAGAAGTATCAGTTATTGTCACTCGTAGTGTAAGTGGTGAAACGAAAGTATTTCCGGTAGCGGAAAATATTCATGTAAATAACATTTTGCATGAATCTATCGTTCCAGCTCGCATTACAGAAGAACTTTCTCAAAAAGCAATTGCTTATGCAAAGGTGCTCGCGGATGAACTAGAACTTGTGGGAACACTAGCGGTAGAGATGTTTGCTACAGCTGATGGTGAGATTTATATTAATGAATTAGCACCAAGACCTCACAATTCAGGCCATTATACACAGGATGCATGTGAAACGAGTCAATTCGGTCAACATATTCGAGCAATCTGTAATTTACCTCTTGGAGAAACAAATTTGTTAAAACCAGTTGTCATGGTAAACATTTTAGGCGAACATATAGAAGGGGTCCTAAGACAAGTGAATAGATTAACCGGGTGCTATTTACACTTGTATGGAAAAGAAGAAGCAAAAGCGAAGCGAAAAATGGGGCATGTTAATATTTTAAATGATAATATTGAAGTCGCCCTAGAAAAAGCAAAGAGTTTGCATATTTGGGACCATCAAGAACAACTGTTGGAGGGAAAAAAATGATTAGTCGTTATACACGCCCAGAAATGGGTGCAATTTGGACGGAAGAGAACAAATTTAAAGCGTGGTTAGAAGTTGAGATTTTAGCTTGTGAAGCATGGGCTGAGCTTGGCGATATTCCAAAAGAAGATGTTAAAAAAATTCGTGAGCATGCATCATTTGATATTGATCGTATTTATGAAATTGAAAAAGAGACACGTCATGACGTAGTTGCATTCACTCGTGCTGTATCAGAAACACCAACATTAGGTGAGGAACGTAAATGGGTTCATTACGGTTTAACATCTACAGACGTAGTAGATACAGCGTTATCTTACATTTTAAAACAAGCAAATGAAATCATATTAAAAGACTTAGAAAACTTTGTAAGCATTTTAGCTAACAAAGCGAAAGAGCATAAATACACGATCATGATGGGAAGAACACACGGTGTTCATGCAGAACCAACAACATTTGGTTTAAAACTTGGTCTTTGGTATGAAGAAATGAAACGTAACGTAGAGCGTTTCAAACAAGCTGCGGATACAGTTCGCGTTGGTAAATTATCTGGTGCGGTTGGTACATACGCAAATATCGATCCATTCGTAGAAAAGTATGTTTGTGAAAACTTAGGATTAGAAGCAGCACCAATTTCAACACAAACATTACAACGTGATCGCCATGCTCATTACATGTCAACACTTGCACTAATCGCAACATCTATTGAAAAGATGGCAGTTGAGATTCGTGGTTTACAAAAGAGTGAAACACGTGAAGTTGAAGAGGCTTTCGCAAAAGGCCAAAAAGGTTCTTCTGCAATGCCACATAAACGTAATCCAATCGGATCAGAAAATATGACTGGTTTAGCTCGTGTTATCCGCGGTTATATGATGACAGCGTATGAGAATGTTCCATTATGGCATGAGCGTGATATTTCTCACTCTTCGGCAGAACGTGTAATTTTACCAGATGCTACAATCGCATTAAACTACATGTTAAATCGCTTTGGTAATATCGTTAAAAACTTAACTGTATACCCAGAGAATATGAAACGCAATATGACAAGAACATACGGCTTAATTTACTCTCAGCGTGTAATGCTTACATTAATCGACAAAGGTATGGTACGTGAAGAAGCTTATGATATCGTACAGCCTAAAGCGATGGAAGCTTGGGAAACACAAGTACAATTTAAAGAGCTTGTAGAAGCTGATGAGCGCATTACGAGCAAGTTAACACAAGAAGAAATTAATGAATGCTTCAACTATGAGCATCATATGCAACACGTTGATACAATCTTTGAACGCTTAGGATTAAACGAAGCGTAAAATTCCATATGGCACAGAATAGAGTCATTCTGTGCCATTCTTTATAAAAATATTATTCACATTTTTCAAACTACAGGGGGCTTGCGAAATGCAAAAGCTAGAATTGCTGTATGAAGGTAAGGCAAAAAGAATTTATCGTACAGAATCAGCAGATATGGTTTGGGTAGAGTATAAAGATAGTGCGACTGCTTTCAATGGGGAGAAAAAAGAGACGATTACAGGAAAAGGTCGTTTGAACAATGAGATTACAACTTTATTGTTCAGAAAGTTACAAGAAGTAGGAATTAAAACACATTTTGTTGAGAAGTTATCTGAGATAGAGCAACTTGTTAAAAAAGTGAGTATTATTCCTTTAGAAGTTGTCACAAGAAATGTAATTGCAGGAAGTCTTTCAAAACGATTAGGAATGGAAGAGGGAACTGTACTTGCAGAACCAATCGTAGAATTTTACTTCAAAGATGATGATTTAGGAGATCCAATTGTAACGGAAGATCATATTCGTGTATTAAACGTTGCATCGCCAGAGCAAGTAAGCGTATTACGAGAAATGGCTCTACAAATCAATCAAGTGTTGATTGATCATTTCGCAAGCTGTCGTGTAAGATTAGTAGATTTCAAATTAGAGTTTGGTGTAACAGATGAAGGAGAAATCATTTTAGCAGATGAAATTTCACCAGATACTTGCCGTTTATGGGATGAAACGAGCAATGAAAAATTTGATAAAGACGTATTCCGTCGTGACCTTGGAAATTTAACAGAAGCTTATGAAGAGATTTTAAAACGTTTAGGGGGAATTTCACATGTATAAAGTTAAGGTATATGTAACATTAAGAGAAAGCGTATTAGATCCACAAGGAACAGCAGTAAAAGGGGCACTTCATAGTCTTTCGTTCACAGAAGTACAAGACGTTCGAATCGGAAAATATATGGAATTAACAATTGATAAATCAGTATCTGACCTTGACGCAAAGGTAAAAGAAATGTGTGAAAAACTATTAACAAACGTTGTAATGGAAGACTTCCGTTATGAAGTTGAGGAGGTTGTCGCACAGTGAAATTTGCAGTTATAGTATTCCCAGGTTCGAACTGTGATGTCGATATGTTCCATGCAATTAAAGATGAGCTTGGTGAAGAAGTAGATTACGTTTGGCACGATAGAGAGAATTTAGATGAATATGATGCAATTTTACTACCTGGTGGATTCTCTTACGGTGACTATTTACGTTGTGGTGCTATTTCTCGCTTCGCGAATGCAATGAAAGCAGTGCAAAAAGCTGCTGAGCAAGGAAAGCCGATTTTAGGTGTATGTAATGGATTCCAGATTCTTGTTGAATCAGGATTACTACCAGGAGCATTAATGAGAAACGAAAACTTGAAATTTATGTGCCGAACAGTTCAGTTACGTGTTGAAAATAATGAAACGATGTTTACATCACAATATGAAAAAGATGAAGTCATTAATATCCCAATTGCACATGGTGAGGGGAATTACTATTGTGATGAAGAGACTCTTAAACAATTAGAAGAGAATAATCAAATCGCATTCCGTTACGTAGAAAACCCGAATGGAAGCGTTTCAGATATTGCTGGTATTGTAAATGAAAAAGGAAATGTACTTGGTATGATGCCACACCCAGAGCGTGCTGTAGATGAATTACTGGGCGGTGCTGAAGGGTTAAAAGTCTTTCAATCTATCTTAAAACAGTGGAGGGAAACATATGTCGTTAATGCTTGAACCAAATCCAACACAAATTAAAGAAGAGCGCATATATGCGGAAATGGGGCTAACAGACGAAGAGTTTGCCATGGTTGAAAAGATTTTAGGCCGTCTGCCAAATTATACAGAAACAGGATTATTCTCAGTTATGTGGTCTGAACATTGCAGTTATAAAAATTCAAAACCAGTGCTTCGAAAATTCCCAACAACAGGTGAGCGTGTTTTACAAGGACCTGGGGAAGGTGCTGGAATTGTAGATATCGGTGATAATCAAGCGGTTGTATTTAAAATGGAGAGTCATAACCACCCATCTGCTATTGAACCATATCAAGGAGCAGCAACAGGCGTTGGTGGTATTATCCGTGACGTATTCTCTATGGGAGCACGCCCAGTAGCTTTATTAAACTCACTTCGCTTCGGTGAATTACAGTCACCACGTGTGAAATATTTATTTGAAGAAGTAGTAGCAGGGATTGCAGGATACGGTAACTGTATCGGCATTCCGACTGTTGGCGGCGAAGTACAGTTTGATCCATGTTATGAAGGAAATCCACTTGTAAATGCAATGTGCGTAGGCTTAATTAATCATGAAGATATTAAAAAAGGGCAAGCGCACGGTGCTGGAAATACAGTAATGTACGTAGGAGCATCAACTGGTCGTGACGGTATTCACGGTGCAACATTCGCATCTGAAGAGTTATCTGAAAGCTCAGAAGCGAAGCGTCCAGCAGTTCAAGTAGGAGATCCATTTATGGAGAAACTTCTTATTGAAGCTTGCTTAGAACTGATTCAGTCAGATGCACTTGTTGGAATTCAAGATATGGGTGCAGCTGGTTTAACATCATCTTCTGCGGAAATGGCAAGTAAAGCAGGAATGGGTATTGAAATGTACTTAGATGATGTACCGCAGCGTGAAACAGGAATGACACCATATGAAATGATGCTATCTGAATCACAAGAACGTATGCTAATCGTTGTGAAAAAGGGTAGAGAGCAAGAAATAGTAGATTTATTTGAGAAGTACGGTCTTGCAGCCGTTACGATGGGGAAAGTAACGGAAGACAAAATGCTTCGCTTATTCCATAAAGGTGAAAAGGTAGCTGAAGTACCAGCAGATGCTCTTGCAGAAGAAGCACCAATTTATCATAAACCATCAAAAGAAGCAGCATACTTTGCTGAATTCCAGGCAATGAAAATGGAAACACCAAAAGTAGAAAATTATAAAGAAACGTTATTCGCTCTATTACAACAACCGACGATTGCAAGTAAAGAGTGGGTTTATGATCAATATGATTATCAAGTTCGTACAAGCACAGTTGTTACACCAGGTTCAGATGCGGCAGTTGTACGTGTACGCGGTACAGAAAAAGGATTAGCAATGACGACAGATTGTAACTCTCGCTACATTTATTTAGATCCAGAAGTGGGCGGTAAAATTGCAGTAGCAGAGGCAGCACGTAATATCGTATGTTCTGGAGGAGAGCCGCTTGCAATTACAGATTGCTTAAACTTCGGTAATCCAGAAAAACCAGAAATCTTCTGGCAAATTGAGAAATCAGTAGATGGTATGAGTGAAGCTTGTCGCACATTACAAACGCCAGTTATCGGCGGAAACGTATCAATGTATAACGAACGTAGTGGTGAAGCTGTATATCCAACACCGACAGTTGGGATGGTTGGACTTGTACACGATTTAAAACATGTAACAACACAAGAGTTTAAGCAAGCTGGCGATTTAGTTTATGTAATTGGAGAGACGAAAGCTGAGTTTGGTGGAAGTGAATTACAGAAAATGATTCACGGCAAAATTTTCGGTCAATCGCCAAGCATCGATCTAGATGTAGAATTAAAGCGTCAAAAACAAGTATTAGCAGCAATTCAAGCTGGCCTTGTTCAATCTGCTCATGATGTTGCAGAAGGTGGTTTAGCAGTTGCGATTTCAGAAAGCGCAATTGGTGCTAACGGCTTAGGTGCTACTGTGAAATTAGATGGAGAAGCAACAGCCGTATTATTCGCTGAATCACAATCTCGCTTCGTTATCACTGTAAAACGTGAAAATAAGGAAGCGTTCGAGAAAGCGGTAGAAGCACTTCAAGTTGGAGAAGTGACAAATACAAATGAAATAACAATTCATAATGAAGAAAATGAAGTATTACTTACAGCAAATGTAGATGAAATGAGAAAGGCTTGGAAAGGGGCAATCCCATGCTTGCTGAAATAAAGGGGTTAAATGAAGAATGTGGCGTTTTTGGAATTTGGGGGCATGAAAATGCAGCACAAGTTTCGTATTACGGATTGCATAGTTTACAGCACCGTGGACAAGAAGGCGCAGGCATCGTCGTAAATAATGGTGAGAAAATTGTTGGTCACAAGGGGTTAGGTTTAATATCGGAAGTATTTTCAAGAGGTGAGCTAGAAGGCTTAAATGGAAAATCAGCAATTGGACACGTACGATATGCGACAGCTGGCGGAAGTGAAGTTGCTAACGTTCAACCATTATTATTCCGTTTTTCTGATCATAGTATGGCATTAGCTCATAACGGAAACTTAATTAATGCAAAAATGCTTCGCCGCGAATTAGAAGCAGAGGGAAGTATTTTTCAAACAAGTTCAGATACAGAAGTACTTTTACATCTTATTAAACGTAGTACGAAAGATTCATTAATTGAGAGTGTAAAAGAGGCTCTAAATAAAGTAAAAGGTGCGTTTGCATATCTTTTACTAACTGGAAATGAAATGATCGTTGCACTAGATCCGAATGGATTCCGTCCTCTTTCAATTGGAAAGATGGGGGATGCTTACGTTGTAGCATCGGAAACATGTGCTTTCGATGTAGTAGGTGCAACATACATTCGTGATGTAGAACCAGGTGAACTACTTATCATCAATGATGAAGGAATTCACGTAGATCGTTTTACAAATGAAGTAGATCATGCAATTTGTAGTATGGAGTACATTTACTTTGCGCGTCCAGATTCTAATATTGCAGGTATTAACGTCCATGCAGCACGTAAAAACATGGGAAAACGTTTGGCGGCAGAAGCTCCTATTGAAGCTGATGTTGTTACTGGCGTGCCAGACTCTAGTATTTCGGCAGCAATTGGTTATGCGGAGGCAACAGGTATTCCATATGAGTTAGGATTAATTAAAAATCGTTACGTTGGACGTACGTTTATTCAACCTTCTCAAGAACTGCGAGAGCAAGGGGTTAAGATGAAGCTTTCAGCAGTAAGAGGTGTAGTTGAAGGAAAACGAGTTGTTATGATTGACGATTCTATCGTAAGAGGAACAACGAGTAAACGAATTGTTCGCATGCTTCGCGAGGCTGGAGCGACAGAAGTTCACGTAAGAATTGCGTCACCACCTCTGAAATATCCATGCTTCTATGGCATTGATATTCAAACGAGAAAAGAATTAATTGCAGCAAATCATACAGTAGAAGAAATTCGTGAAATAATCGGTGCAGACTCATTAACATTTTTAAGTGAAGATGGTTTAGTAGATGCAATTGGACGTCCATATGAAGGGAAATACGGCGGTCTATGTATGGCTTACTTCAATGGAGATTACCCAACAGCTCTTTATGATTATGAGCAAGAGCTTTTAGAAAGTATGAAATAAGAAGAAAAAAGCTTCTACTTCTTTTGATGTAGAAGCTAGCTTCTTTCTTAAAACGGCCTGCCCTAGATAGGGAGAAATTAAAAGACGAGGTGTAGATAACGATGGCGAATGCATATAAGCAAGCAGGAGTAGATATTGAAGCTGGATATGAAGCGGTATCTCGCATGAAAAAACACGTACAAACAACAATGAGAAAAGAAGTACTAGGCGGTTTAGGCGGTTTTGGAGGTATGTTTGATCTATCAAAATTTGCATTAGAAGAACCTGTATTAGTATCTGGAACAGATGGCGTGGGAACGAAATTGATGCTCGCTTTTATGGCAGGTAAACATGACACAATTGGTATTGATGCAGTAGCAATGTGTGTAAATGATATTGTTGTCCAAGGAGCAGAGCCGCTTTTCTTCCTTGATTATATTGCTTGTGGTAAAGCTGAACCTAGTAAAATTGAAAACATCGTCAAAGGTATATCAGAGGGCTGTCGCCAAGCTGGTTGTGCATTAATTGGTGGGGAAACAGCTGAAATGCCAGGTATGTATTCTACGGAAGAATACGATTTAGCTGGTTTTACAGTTGGTATTGTTGATAAAAAGAAAATTGTAACAGGTGAAAAAATTGAAGCTGGTCACGTATTAATTGGCTTAGCATCTAGCGGTATTCATAGTAACGGTTATTCTTTAGTACGAAAAGTATTATTAGAAGATGGAGAACTATCTTTAGATCGTATTTACGGACGCTTAGAACTACCTCTTGGTGAAGAATTATTAAAACCAACGAAAATTTATGTCAAACCTATTTTAGAACTATTGAAGAAATATGAAGTATACGGTATGGCGCATATTACAGGTGGCGGATTCATTGAAAATATTCCACGTATGTTACCAGAAGGAATCGGTGCAGAAATTGAATTAGGATCTTGGAAAATTCAACCGATCTTCAGTTTACTTCAAGAAGTTGGAAAACTAGAAGAGAAAGAAATGTTCAATATTTTTAACATGGGTATTGGTATGGTAGTAGCAGTGAAGGAAGAAGAGGCAAAAGATATCGTTCGTCTTCTTGAAGAGCAAGGAGAAACAGCTAGTATTATTGGCCGTACTGTACAAGGGGCCGGCGTTACCTTTAATGGGGGAGCGGCACTATGAGTAGATTAGCAGTTTTTGCTTCTGGGAGCGGCTCTAATTTTCAATCTCTTATCAATGCGGTAGAAGAAAAAAGATTAGACGCGGATATTAGTTTATTAGTATGTGATAAACCAGAAGCACGTGCTGTTGGACGGGCACATTATCATCATATTCCATGTTTCGCTTTTTCAGCGAAAGCATATGAGTCAAAAGAAGCGTTTGAAAAAGAAATATTAAAGAAGCTAGAAGAGTATGAAATTGATTATGTTATTTTAGCTGGATATATGCGTTTAATTGGACCAACTTTACTAGAAGCCTACGGCGGAAAGATTATTAATATTCATCCATCACTATTACCGAGTTTTCCAGGGAAAGATGCTGTTGATCAAGCGTTAGAAGCAGGTGTGAAAGTAACTGGAGTAACGATTCATTATGTAGATGCAGGTATGGATACAGGGCCAATTATTGCACAAGAGGCGGTAGTTGTTTCTGAAGGGGATACGAGAGAAAGCTTACAAAAGAAAATTCAACAAGTTGAACATAAATTATACGTAAATACAGTGAATCAAATTGTTCAATCTGTGAAAGAACCAACTGTTAACTAACATACAACCAGGGGTGAAAGATAGATGAAAAAGCGTGCATTAGTAAGTGTTTCAGATAAAACAGGAGTAGTAGAATTTGTTAAAGGTTTACTAGAACAAGGAATCGAAGTTATATCAACAGGTGGTACGAAAAAATTACTAGAAGAAAACGGCTTACAAGTAATCGGTATTTCTGAAGTAACTGGGTTCCCGGAAATTATGGATGGTCGTGTAAAAACATTACATCCAAATATTCATGGTGGTCTATTAGCAGTTCGCGATAATGAAACGCATGTAGCGCAAATGAATGAGTTAGGTATGGAGCCAATTGATTTTGTTGTTGTTAACTTATACCCATTTAAAGAAACAATCGCTAAGCCTGATGTAACATTTGCTGATGCAATTGAAAATATTGATATCGGTGGTCCAACAATGATTCGCTCTGCTGCGAAAAATCATAAATTTGTATCGGTAATTGTAGATCCAGTAGATTACGATGTTGTATTAGCAGAACTGAAAGAGAACGGTGAAGTAAAAGAAGAAACGAAACGTAAATTAGCAGCGAAAGTATTCCGTCATACAGCGGCATATGATGCGTTAATCTCTAACTACTTAACAGAGCAAATGGGTGAAGAAAGCCCAGAAACATTAACAGTGACATTTGAGAAAAAACAAGATTTACGTTATGGAGAAAATCCACATCAAAAAGCAACATTCTATAAAGCGCCATTCGCTGTAACTTCTTCTGTTGCATACGCAGAACAATTGCACGGTAAAGAATTATCTTATAACAATATTAACGATGCAGATGCAGCGCTTAGTATCGTGAAAGAATTTACAGAACCAGCAGTAGTAGCGGTAAAACATATGAATCCATGTGGTGTTGGAGTAGGAACTGATATTCATGAAGCATACACACGCGCTTATGAAGCAGATCCAGTATCCATTTTCGGTGGTATTATCGCAGCAAATCGTGAGATTGACAAAGCTACAGCTGAAAAGTTACATGAAGTTTTCTTAGAAATTGTTATCGCTCCGTCGTTCTCACAAGAAGCTTTAGAAGTATTGCAAAGCAAGAAGAACTTACGCTTACTAACTGTAGATATTGAAAAAGCGACAAGCGCAAGCAAAAAATTAACTTCTGTACAAGGTGGTCTTCTTGTTCAAGAGGAAGATACGTTATCATTAGATGAAAGTACAATTTCAATTCCGACAAAACGTGAACCGTCAGAGCAAGAGTGGAAAGATTTAAAACTAGCTTGGAAAGTTGTAAAACATGTGAAATCAAATGCAATTGTTTTAGCGAATGATAACATGACAGTTGGTGTAGGCGCGGGACAGATGAACCGTGTAGGTTCTGCAAAAATCGCAATTACACAAGCTGGCGAAAAAGCACAAGGTAGCGCACTTGCATCTGATGCTTTCTTCCCAATGCCAGATACAGTAGAAGCAGCAGCAAAAGCAGGAATTACAGCAATCATTCAACCAGGCGGATCAATCCGTGATGAAGATTCTATTAAGATGGCAGATGAGTATGGGATTGCTATGGTGTTCACTGGCGTACGTCATTTCAAACACTAATAGAGGATGTTTAAAAGGTCCGGTCGAGATAACCTTCGCATGTCGTCGTTGCATTACCAGTGCGGTACTCATGTAGGAAAACTACACTCCGTGTCCTCCTGGCGAATGCGCCTTGACCTGCTCGGTTCTCCCAATCCTCCCTTTTAAACTGTGCTTGATATGGATGTTTAAAAGGTCCGGTCGAGATAACTGTCGCACGTCGTCGTTGTTCTTGATTCTCTTTTTTAAACTTTTATTGATATGAAAACAAACTAGGAGCATAGCTTCTAGTTTGTACTTATTTAAGTATTGGGGGATGAAATATGAATGTTTTAGTAATCGGCCGCGGTGGGCGTGAGCATGCTTTAGCTTGGAAGTTTGCACAATCTGCAAAGGTGGAAAAGGTATATGTAGCACCGGGTAATGAAGGTATGCGCGATGTTGCAACACCAGTTGATATTGATGAAAATGATTTTGATGCATTAGTTTTATTTGCTAAAGAGAATAAGGTTGAATTAACTTTCGTTGGACCAGAAATTCCGCTTATGAATGGAATTGTTGATCGTTTTAAAGAAGAGGGACTTCGTGTATTTGGCCCAAATAAGGCGGCTGCTGTTATTGAAGGTAGTAAGGCTTTTACGAAAGAATTGATGAAAAAGTATGATATTCCAACTGCGGCATATGAAACTTTTACAGATTATGAAGAAGCAGTAAAGTACATTCAAAAAGTTGGTGCACCGATTGTTATTAAGGCAGATGGATTAGCTGCTGGTAAAGGTGTAACAGTAGCAATGACACTTGAAGAGGCATTACAAGCTGCGAAAGAAATGCTACAAGATGTAAAGTTCGGCGAAGCAAGTAAGAAGGTTGTTATTGAAGAGTTTTTAGATGGACAAGAATTTTCATTAATGGCATTTGTGAATGGAACAAATGTGCATCCGATGGTAATTGCGCAAGATCATAAACGTGCTTTTGATGGTGATAAAGGTCCAAATACAGGCGGAATGGGCGCGTATTCTCCAGTACCACAAATTCCAGAATCAGCAGTTCAAGAGGCGATAAAAACGGTATTACATCCAACTGCTAAAGCGATGATTGCAGAAAACCGTTCATTTACAGGAATTTTATATGCGGGACTTATTTTAACAAATGATGGCCCAAAGGTAATTGAATTTAATGCCCGCTTTGGCGATCCTGAAACAGAAGTTGTATTACCATGCTTAGAAAATGATTTAGTTGATGTATGTAACGCTGTATTAGATGAAAGTGAGTTAACGTTACAATGGTCAGAAGAAGCCGTAATCGGTGTCGTACTTGCTTCAAAAGGATATCCAGAAGCATATAAAAAAGGTGACATTATTAACGGATTAGACGCATTGCAGGATGTAATTGTTTTCCATTCAGGCACAGCGATGAAGCATGGTGACTTTGTAACAAACGGTGGCCGTGTACTATTTGTTGCTTGTAAGGCAAATAGTTTACAAGAAGCGAAAGATAAGGTGTATAAAGAAATCGATAAAATTGAGAGTGATGGTCTATTTTACCGAAGTGATATAGGATATCGTGCAATTGGGCATGAGATGACGAGAAGCTAGTAATATTAAATTTTTAGCGGCAGGAAAAGCGGAGAATGATGTAGTTCATTCTCCGCTTTTCTTATTATTTTATTTAGGAACTTTTATAAGATCGATAATGTCAGGGCATTGTAATTGATAAGTTATTGCTGTTGATGAAACTTTCTTTGAAATTTTTTGGCAACTACTATTGGAATATTGATTTTTTTGGTTTTCTGTATTTCGGTCGCTTGTTTTTGAGTAATCAACATCATAATACAAAGATGTCGTTTCCCTTCCTTTTTTTACTGTTAAATCTATAATGAGAGGTTCATCTTTTTCGTTAAATCGAGTGATTCGAATGGCGTGACTCTTATTTGAATTATATTTTTTAATGAAGGTATCTAATTTTTCGATATTGTAAATTGTGTCATTCTTTTGAATGACATCACCATATTTTTGGGCCGTTTCAAAACTATATTCTTTATTAGATGTATCGATCGTTGGTCGTTTATTTGAGCAAGCGACAAGATTGAATGAGAGTAGTGCAATGAAGAATAAACTCGTTTTCTTATAGTAATGTTTTATAGGCAAAGCGAACCACCTCCATTAATAATGTTATATCTATATTTTAAGATATGATTACAAAGAAAACATCATCATTGTATTAAAAAATCCCGCTGATTTCTCAGCGGGATTTTTTATGCATCTTTATCTTTTTTCAATTTTCCTTTTTGCTTTGCCATTTCTCGAAGTAAATATTCGATGTGTGCATTGACGCTACGAAACTCATCATTCGCCCATTTTTCGATGACAGCGTGTAATTCAGGATCAATACGTAATGGAAAGCTTTTCTTTTTAGCCATAATAATTTACAACCTTTTAGTATAGGCTTCCTGTATTAATAACTGGTTGCGCACCTTTATCTGAAACGATGGCAACTAATAAATTGTTCACCATATTTGCTTTACGCTCGTCATCGAGTTCCAGTACGCCTTCCTCATCTAACATATGGATTGAATCTTTTGCCATCTTCACAGCACCTTCAACAATCTCTTTTCTAGCAGCTAATACTGCTTTTGCTTGTTGACGTTGGAGCATTGCATGGGCAATTTCTGTTGCGTAAGCTAAATGTGTTAAACGAGTTTCTAATACTTCTACGCCAGCGATTTCAAGGCGTGCTTCTAACTCACGTTTTAATTCTTCAGAGATTTCTTCCGTGTTTCCACGTAACGTGATGCAAGTTTCATCTTGGAAATTGTCATAAGGATATTTTGTTGCAACGTGGCGGATTGCTGTTTCACTTTGAATTTCTACAAATCGATCGTAATGTTCAACACCGAACATTGCTTTTGCAGAATCAACAACTTTATATACGATAACGGCTGCAATTTCAATCGGATTTCCCTCAACATCATTTACTTTTAATTTCTTACTATTAAAGTTTTCAACACGTAACGATACAGTTTGACGGAATGCGAACGGAATCGTTAAAAATAAACCATTTTGACGAATTGTTCCTAAGTAATTACCGAAAAACGTAATGACTTTCGCTTGATTGGGTTGAACAATACCAATACCTGTAGCAAGAACTGCGGCTAAAATAATAGTTAATGCTGCTCCTATGAAAATCTCTTGTATAAGGAAAAATACACCGATAGCGGCTAAAATCAAAATTCCAATAATCCCAAGAAAACCATTAACATAAAATACTTGTTTTTCTTTCATATGATCGCCTCCTGATATAAAAATGATATCACTTTTATATCACTTTAAGCAAGGGGTTTACACCTAATTTTCTGAATTTTATTGATTGGGTACCGCTTATGTATATTTTAAGGTCTAAAATGAGAATGTACGTTCTGATTTATGGTAAAATAAAGAAGACTTAACCGCCCACTGCAGCAGCTAAGTCTCTTTGAGAGCATCTTGCATCGTGACAAATGATTCAAAGCGGTTTTGCCAGGATTATATCTTCAATCGCTGACTCAATCTCTTTGTCAGAAGCGTCAAAGCTTCCATTTGACCGTGGTTTGTCGTGATTGGAAGTTTGATTCACTTCTTCTTTAGCATGTCCCTTTTCAGTAAAATTCATGCTAGGCATTTTAAATGCCCCCATATTCATGTATTTTCCGAATTTCCACATTTCAACAACAGGGCAGAAACGGACAATTCCCTCTGCAATTTTCATTGCACCAATCCATAGCAAGACGTTAGACCAAGTGCACCACGGCTTGCGTACAAGTTTAGCGCTACTACAGCCGAAGAGGATAAGTCCGAGTGTAATTCGAATTAGGGCATTTATTGTACCGATGTTTTGCTTCATTAGAAAAACACTCCTTTTTATGAAAGTTGAAATAGATAATACTATTTCTCTTATTAGTATCCCGTGTGATTTTTGAGATATGTAATCCAACATTTGACGTTGAAAAAGATGTTGGAATGTGCGTGTGTGTAAGTAGCTTTTTTTGTTATAATGAAAGAATGCATAAAAAGGAATTTCAAAACTAAATCCTCTAGTTTGAAAAAATGTGGAAGAGGGAATTCCAAACTTAATTCTCCGTTTTAAACAAATATTTAAGATGAAGTTAAAAAATCCTAATGAAAATAAACTGTTATTTTGAACAGAAATATATATAAATAGAGAAAAGAAAGGGTGTTTTCATGTACGATATTTCCGGGTGGAAACATGTATTTAAGCTTGATCCGAATAAGGAGTTAAGTGATGAACATTTAGAAATGATTTGTGAGTCTGGAACAGATGCTGTCATTGTAGGCGGAAGTGATGGGGTGACAATTGATAATGTACTACACATGCTAGTTAGCATTCGTAGATATGCGGTTCCTTGTGTGTTAGAGGTTTCTGATGTGGAAGCAATTACACCAGGATTTGATTTTTATTATATCCCAAGCGTTTTAAATAGCCGAAAAGTAGAATGGGTAACAGGCGTTCATCATGAGGCTTTGAAAGAATTTGGGGATATTATGGATTGGGACGAAATTTTCATGGAAGGGTATTGTGTTTTAAATCCTGAAGCGAAAGTAGCCCAGCTTACAGATGCGAAATGCGATGTAACAGAAGATGATGTGATTGCATACGCGCGTTTAGCAGACAAGCTATTACGTTTACCGATATTTTATTTAGAATATAGCGGTACGTATGGAGATGTTGAACTTGTTAAAAATGTAAAAACAGAATTAGAACAAGCGAAGTTGTATTATGGCGGCGGTATTTCTAATGCTGAACAAGCGAAGGAAATGGCGCAATACGCTGATACAGTAGTTGTTGGAAATATTATTTATGATGATATAAAATCCGCGTTAAAAACAGTTAAAGCAGTAAAAGGAGAGTAGGTGCAGGCGTATATGAGTAAGACAGACAGGTTATTAAATGGTTTAAATCCGCAGCAACAAAAAGCAGTACAAACAACGAACGGACCACTTCTATTAATGGCAGGTGCAGGTAGTGGTAAAACACGTGTGTTAACACATCGTATTGCGTATTTACTTGGTGAAAAAGGTGTAGCACCATGGAATGTACTAGCTATTACCTTTACAAATAAAGCGGCTCGTGAAATGCGTGAGCGTATTGATACACTTGTCGGACCAGAAGCAGAAGATATTTGGATTTCTACGTTCCACTCTATGTGTGTACGTATTTTACGACGTGATATCGATCGTATTGGTATTAATCGTAACTTTACAATCTTAGATTCAGGCGATCAGTTAACGGTTGTGAAGAAAATCATGAAAGAACGTAATATTGATCCGAAGAAATTTGAGCCGCGCTCTATTTTAGCGGGTATTAGTAATGCAAAAAATGAATTGTTATCTGCAGATAAATATGCAAAGAAAATTACAATAGCTGATCCATATGAAAAATTAACGAGCGATGTATATACAGAATATCAAAAACGTCTTCTGAAAAATAACTCATTAGACTTTGATGATTTAATTATGACAACGATTCAGTTATTTGAACGTGTTCCAGAAGTACTAGAGTTTTATCAGCGCAAATTCCAATATATTCACGTGGATGAGTATCAAGATACGAACAAAGCGCAGTACCTTCTTGTTAAGCATTTAGCAGCACGTTTTAAAAATTTATGTGTTGTAGGTGACTCAGATCAGTCTATTTACCGCTGGCGCGGGGCTGACATTTCTAACATTTTGTCATTTGAAAAAGACTATGAGAATGCGCAAGTTATTCTGTTAGAACAAAACTATCGTTCTTCACAAAATATTTTAAATGCAGCGAATGCTGTTATTGAAAAAAATACGAATCGTAAACCGAAGAAATTATGGACAGATAATCAAGTCGGAAGCAAAATCTCGTATTATCGTGCTGCAACGGAAAAAGACGAAGCGTATTTTGTTGCGAAAAAAATTCGTGACGATATTCAAATGGGAAAACGAAAATATACTGATTTTGCAGTGTTATATCGTACAAATGCGCAGTCTCGTATGGTCGAGGAGATTTTCCTGAAATCTAATATTCCTTACAAAATTGTCGGCGGTACAAAGTTCTATGATCGTAAAGAGATTAAGGACATTTTGGCATATTTACGTTTAATTGGGAATCCAGATGATGAGATTAGTTTCGCACGTATTATAAACATGCCAAAGCGCGGAATTGGTGCGACTTCTATCGATAAAATTATTAATTACGGTGTACAAAATGGAATTTCATTAACTGCTGTATTCGATGAGATTGAGCATGTTGGAGTAAGTGCAAAAATTACAAAGGCAGTAAAAGAATTCGCAGGTTTATTACACAACTGGGTAAATATGCAAGAGTATTTATCTGTTACAGAATTGGTAGAAGAAGTTATTGAAAAAACAGGCTATCGCGATATGTTGAAAAACGAGCGTACTTTAGAAGCGGAAGGTCGTTTAGAGAACTTAGATGAGTTTTTATCTGTTACGCAAACATTTGAATCTCAAAGCGAAGATAAGAGCCTCGTTGCATTCTTAACAGACTTAGCGCTTGTTGCTGATATTGATCGTGTCGATGAAGATCCAACTGCTGGTGAGGAAGTTATTTTAATGACGATGCACTCAGCAAAAGGATTAGAGTTCCCAGTTGTCTTTATTGTTGGGTTAGAGGAGGGAATATTCCCGCATACTCGTTCTCTAATGGAAGAAGATGAAATGCAAGAAGAGCGTCGCCTTGCTTATGTAGGTATTACGCGTGCAGAAGAAGAGTTATATTTATCCAATGCACAAATGCGTACTTTATTTGGTAGAACAAGTATGAATGCCGCATCGCGATTTATTACAGAAATCCCGGCAGAGCTAGTAGAATCGTTAAATGAAACAGCGCCGAAGCGTGAAACATCGTTTGGTGCAAAAGGAAGAACGGCTAGTAGCAGTAGAACGACAACGACAACACGCTCTCGTTCAGCTTTCGCGCGTCCGGCGGCTAAGACGACAGGCGGCGAGCAAATTGGCTGGGCAGTAGGAGATAAAGCTTCCCACCAAAAATGGGGAGTCGGTACAGTTGTCAGTGTAAAAGGTGAAGGTGATGCAAAAGAATTAGATATTGCGTTCCCAAGCCCAATTGGTGTTAAACGTTTGTTAGCAAAATTTGCACCTGTGACGAAACAATAGGAAAGGAATGAGGATATGTCAAAAGAGATAGCAAAACAACGTATAGAAGAACTGCGTGATTTGTTAAATACATTTAACTATCAGTATCACGTATTAGACAATCCTTCTGTTTCTGATGCGGAGTATGACCGTAATATGCAGGAGCTTATAAAATTAGAAGCAGAGAATCCAGAGTTTATGAGTGAAGACTCGCCCTCCATTCGCGTTGGGGGGACTGTTCTTGATATATTTGAAAAAGTAACACATAAATCACCGATGTTAAGTTTAGGAAATGCATTTAACGAAGGAGATTTACGTGATTTCGACCGACGAGTACGCCAAGGAATTGATGATGCGAATGTAAGATATATATGCGAATTAAAAATTGACGGACTTGCTGTTTCACTTCATTATGAAAAAGGACGCTTCATTCAAGGGGCAACACGTGGTGATGGTGTAACAGGTGAAGATATTACCCAAAATTTAAAAACGATTAAAGCGATCCCGCTCCGTTTAAATGAAGAAGTAACGTTAGAAGCACGAGGCGAAGCTTATATGCCGAAGCGTTCATTCGTTAAGTTAAATGAAGAAAAAGAACAAAATGGTGAAGATGTATTTGCGAATCCGCGTAATGCGGCGGCAGGTTCAATACGCCAACTTGATCCGAAAATTGCAGCGAAGCGTAACTTATCTATGTTTGTGTATGGTCTTGCGAATGTAGAAGAAAAAACAATTCCATCACATAGTGAATCGCTTGATTTCTTAGGTGAACTTGGATTCAAAACAAATCCAAATCGTCGTACATGTGAAACAATCGAAGAAGTTATAGCTTATGTAGAAGAATGGCAAGAAAAACGCCCGCATCTTGATTATGAGATTGATGGAATCGTTATAAAAGTAGATGATGTTGCTCTTCAAGAAAGTTTAGGAACTACAGCAAAGAGTCCAAGATGGGCAATTGCTTATAAATTCCCGGCTGAAGAAGTTGTAACAAGATTAACAGGCATTGAATTAAGTGTTGGTCGCACAGGAGTTGTAACACCGACAGCAGAGTTAGAGCCAGTGCGAGTGGCTGGTACTATCGTTCGTCGTGCTTCTTTACATAACGAAGATTTAATTCGTGAAAAGGACATTCGAATTGGTGACTATGTTGTAGTGAAGAAGGCCGGAGATATTATTCCTGAAGTTGTGAACGTTCTTTTCGATAAGCGTACTGGTGAGGAAGAAGAATATCATATGCCAACGCATTGCCCAGCATGTGAGAGTGAACTAGTTCGTTTAGAAGAAGAAGTAGCACTTCGTTGTATAAATCCAACTTGTCCAGCTCAAATTCGAGAAGGGTTAATTCATTTCGTTTCAAGAAATGCAATGAATATTGATGGACTTGGAGAACGTGTCATTACACAACTCTTTGATGCGGATTATATTCGTACATTTGCTGATTTATATTCGTTGACGAAAGAGCAATTATTGCAGCTAGAACGATTCGGTGAAAAATCAGCAACGAATTTAGTGCAAGCAATTGAGAATTCTAAAGAAAACTCATTAGAGCGATTATTATTTGGCCTTGGCATTCGCCATGTCGGAGCAAAAGCAGCACGTACATTTGCAGAGCATTTCGAAACGATGGATGCGCTTGTGAAAGCAACGGAAGAAGAACTAAAAGCAATTAATGAGATTGGTGAAAAAATGGCTCAATCTGTCGTGACGTATTTTGATAATGAAGATGTATTAGAGTTATTACAACAATTTAAAGAGTATGGCGTGAATATGGCATACAAAGGTATAAAAATTGCTGATTTACAAAATGTTGAGTCGTACTTCGCAGGAAAAACTGTCGTTTTAACAGGTAAATTAGAAGTTATGGGACGTAGTGAAGCGAAGAAGAAGATTGAGGCATTAGGTGGAAAAGTAACAGGAAGTGTTAGTAAAAGTACGGATTTAGTTGTTGCAGGTGAAGCAGCAGGTTCGAAATTAGCACAAGCAGAGAAGCATAATGTTGAGGTTTGGAATGAAGAGAGGTTCTTACAAGAGCTAAATAAGTAAGAGGTGCAAACTTACCATGAAAAAAATAGCATTAGCGGTATTAAGCCTTGGTCTACTTGTAAGTGGATGTAGTGCAGGTGCCGACAAAGATGACAAAGTGGTTGAGAAATCGGGGAAAGCAAAAGAACAAGCAATCGTTCCGAAGTACTCTATTTCGGATGAATATTATAAGACGACTATTCCATTTAACGCAGGAGCTGCACGTGGTTTAGTTGTACAAGGAGTAAGTAATCGTCTTGATATAGATGAATTTGAAACAGGATTAATGCGTATTGCAAAAGAATCCTTTAGTACGAAAGATCATTTCTTTAAAGGTGGAAAAACTCTAAAAACTCAAACTGTGCAGATGCTTGTTAAAAGAAAGCGTACAGATGCTGAACAAAAGGAACTAGAGGATAAATTAAAAAAGGATGCAGTTAATTTTCCAAACATAGGGTTAAATCCAGCGTTAGGTGAAGGATCTGAACCGTTAGAGGAAAAAAACAAGAAAAATCCAATATATATTTCGAATATTTTAGAGCATGATTATTATGTGAAAAAAGGCGAAACAGATGAGCGCCAAGGCATTGTAGTTGGTTTAGCGATGAATTCGGTTCATTATTACGAGGAAGAGCATGGTTATCCGCGTGAGGCTAAAATTGAACAAGAAAAAATGTTAGCTGAAGGGAAAAAAATGGCGCAAGAAATCATAAAAGTTATGCATAAAGAAGATCCTGAAACAAAAACCCTTCCGATAACATTTGCAATTTATCGTCAGGCTCCAAAGGCTTCACTCGTGCCAGGTAACTTTGTTTCTTATGCGAATGTTGAAAAAGGCAGTGAAACGGTTGAGGATTGGAAACAAATTAATGAGAAATATTATTTGTTCCCATCTGAACAAGCGAAAACAGATAATAAACGTGAAGACCTTGCAAGAGTATCGAACTTTAAAGCAAAACTAAGCGATTATTTCCAAGGCGACTATACAGCTGTTATCGGTACTGGTATGTATAGAGACGATGAATTAAGAGAAATAAAGCTTGATATTCCTGTCCAATTTAATGGGAAAGCAGAAATAATTGGTTTTACACAATACGTAGCCGGGCTTGTTACGGAATACTTCCCGAATTATATGAAAGTACAAGTAACGATTAAATCTGTAGAACGCCCAGAAGCAATTATTATACGTGAAGCGAAGCAAGATGAACCGTTTGTGAAAATTTTAGATTAAATAGGAGGGCCGTTCCTTTATGGAACGGCTTTTTTTCTTGAATAATTTTGTTATAATTTAAAATGTTATAAATAATGGGGGTAAGGGGTAAAGCACATGGATGAATTAAGTTTTCAAGTCATTATTTTATTAATTGCATTCGGCTTTTTAGCAGCTTTTATTGATTCAGTTGTTGGCGGTGGAGGATTAATTTCGCTTCCTGCACTTATGTTTGTTGGTTTACCACCAGCTTCGGCAATTGCAACAAATAAATTAGCGGCAACGATGGGGACGTTTACGAGTGCAATTTATTTTATTCGATCAGGAAAGGTCGATTTTAAAATTGTAGGAAAGTTAATCCCGTTAACTATTATAGGGGCGGTCGCAGGTGCTTTAGTAGTAAAGTTTATTCCGCCGGATATTTTACGTCCGTTAGTGCTTGTGATGTTGGTGTGTATTGCTATTTATATTATTGTAAAAAAAGATTGGGGAAGTGTATCTACCTATAAGAAGATGACGAAAAGAAAAACATTAATATTTTTCTTTGTTATTTTAATGATAGGGTTTTACGATGGATTTTTTGGACCAGGGACAGGATCCTTTTTAATTTTTGCATTTTTATTAATTGGTTTGGATTTTATTCAAGCAGCAGCATCTGGAAAACTTTTGAACTTTGTTAGTAATATCGTATCTTTAATTACTTTTTTATTTTTAGACGTAATTCATTTTGAATACGGTATTATTATGGGATTATCGATGATTTTTGGCGCTTATTTTGGATCAAAGTTTGCAGTCCAAAAAGGTGTTGGATATGTAAGAACTTTATTTTTATTAGTAACTATTTTATTGATTGGAAAAAACATTTTGGAATATACTCATATTTTGTAGAGTTATACGTATGTATAACTCTATTTTTTTATTATATTTTAAAAATTAATTAATTTTTAAAATATAAGTCTAGGAATATTTGAATAAATCTAAATTATCGTGTAGAATAATGTTGTAACATGTAAACGTTTTTCTAAGG
>NZ_BPLI01000026.1:0-204745 GCF_019656175.1 Bacillus sp. BML-BC051 | reverse complement strand
GTTTTCAAAGAACTTGTCTGCCGCTTCAGAAGCGACTTCATCATATTAACATCTTCGTTTTTCGATGTCAACTATGTTTTAAAATTTCTTTTTTATCGTTTTCTGCGTTTCCGCATCAGCGACGTTTATTAATATAACATCATGATTTTAAAATAACAAGCGTTTTTTTAAAAAAAATCTAAAAAAATTCACCCTACTTTCTTCTATATGAAGAAACTTCATTCCCTATATGGAAAACCACTATTTAAATTGTATATCAATACACTCTAATTAACCAAACTGTATTTCATACCCCCCTTCCTAGATTTTCATTCTCTTCTATATTAAAGCTCCTGATCCTATCCCTCTCTATAATCAATCCACACTAAAAAATAAATTCACTTCCTAATAAAGTGAACTTGTTGTTTTTTTGGTTTTGTTCCTCCACCAAACTATTAGTTGAACGAATCTGTTGTTTACAGGCAGCTCGACTCCAACTGAATTTTAAGGTAAGAGTCTTATCACTCGACGAATCGCGGAATAAATAATGAAATTCTCACAAAAACATTAACTTAAGATTATTGTTAGAATTTTTTACATTTAATTAATGAAAAATATCCATTTTTTGTTATATAGTAAGAAAGGACGTACTCAACTCTAAATAAACCAATGGAGGAATTACTTTATGGATAGGTTAACAAAGTTTTCATTAAAAAACCGCGCCGCTGTTATCATCATGGTTTTTCTCATTTCCATACTCGGCGTTTATTCCGGCTCTAAATTACCTATGGAATTTTTACCAAGCATCGATAATCCAGCGGTCACTGTCACAACCTTATCTCAAGGACTCGACGCTGAAGCGATGACAAAAGAAGTAACTGATCCCCTCGAAAAACAATTTCGCAACTTAGAACACATCGACAGCATCACCTCTTCTACGCACGAGGGATTATCGCGCATCGATATCGCGTATACATCCAAAGCAAATATGAAAGACGCAGCACGCGAAGTCGAAAAGGTCATTAATACAATTAAATTACCTAAAGATGCAACTAAACCTATAGTTAGCCAATTAAACACTTCTATGATTCCACTCGCTCAAATTGCTATCCAGAAGCAAAACGGATTTTCAAAAGCAGATGAAAAACAAATTGAAAAAGAAATCGTACCACAACTCGAAAGCATTGATGGTGTTGCCAACGTTATGTTTTTCGGAAAATCAACCTCTGAATTATCTATCATACTAGACCCAAACCAATTAAAAGATAAAAACGTAACAACAGAACAAATATTAAAAGTTTTACAAGGAAAAGAAACTTCCACTCCAGCTGGCGCAATTACTGTTAATAAAGAAGAATATAACCTCCGTGTCATTGGGGATATCAAAAATGTAGATGATATTAAAAACATAACCGTTGCACCTCAAGTAAAATTGCAAGATGTTGCTCAAATTAAACTTAAACAACACTACGATACAATCTCACATATAAACGGAGAAGAAGGAACCGGATTAATCATCATGAAAGAGCCAAGTAAAAACGCGGTTGCAATCGGAAAAGAAATCGATAAGAAAATCAAAGATATAAGTAAACAATATAAAGATCAGTTTTCTATCAAACTTTTAGCCTCAACTCATGAGCAAGTTGAAAATGCTGTTACTAGTATGGGAAAAGAAGTAATTCTTGGAGCAATTGCTGCAACTCTAATTATCTTAATCTTTTTGCGTAACTTCCGAACGACACTCATCGCTGTTGTCAGTATTCCATTATCTATTTTATTAACACTCTTTTTACTACACCAATCTAACATCACACTTAACACTCTAACTCTCGGTGGTTTAGCGGTTGCAGTTGGACGTCTCGTTGATGATAGTATCGTTGTCATCGAGAACATTTTCCGTCGTTTACAAAAAGAATCTTTCTCTAAAAATATTATTCTCGATGCAACGAAAGAGGTCTCCGTTGCAATTACTTCTTCTACTTTAACAACGGTCGCTGTTTTCTTACCTATCGGCCTCGTATCAGGAGTAATCGGAAAATTAATGTTACCTATGGTATTAGCAGTTGTATATTCTATACTATCATCCTTAATCGTTGCACTAACAGTTGTTCCACTTATGGCTTTTTTACTACTCAAAAAAACAAAACACAAAAAGCCAAGTTCTTCACCACGATATGTCGCTACATTAAAGTGGGCTCTTTCGCATAAATTCATTATTCTACTTACCGCCTTTTTATTATTCGCAGGATCGATTGCAGCCTATATATTACTACCGAAAGCAAACATAAAATCTGAAGACGACACAATGTTATCTATTAATATGACCTTCCCAGCTGATTACGCTCCTGAAACACAAAAACAAAAAGCCTTCGATTTCGAAAAGAAATTACTTTCTAATTCGGATGTAACGGATGTTATTTTACGAATGGGATCTAGCGCAGAAGATGCACAATGGGGGCAAACGACAAAAAATAATCTTGCCAGTATATTTGTAGTCTTCAAGAAAGGCTCTGATATTGATCAATATATTAAAGAGTTAAAGAAAGAACATAAAGCTTTCGAGCCTGCTGAACTAGATTATATAAAAACGAGTTATTCAAGCTCTGGTGGCGGCAACAATTTACAATTTAACGTAACAGCTACTAACGAAACGAATTTAAAAGCGACTGCTACTATCGTCGAAACAAAACTAAAAGATATGGCTGCCCTTTCTAAAGTAAAAACAAATTTAGAAGACTCTAAGAAAGAATGGCAAATCCATGTTGATCAAACAAAGGCCGAACAACTAGGATTAACACCAGAATTAGCAGCACAACAAGTAGCATTCCTTATGAAGAAATCACCTATTGGTGAAGTTTCAATCAATAATGAAAAAACAACTATGATAATAGAACACAAAAAAGAAAACATTGCTAAACAAGAAGACATTTTAAACACAAACATACTATCACCTATCAATGGACCAATCCCTTTAAAAGACATTGCAACTATTTCAGAAAAGCAACTTCAAACAGAAGTCTTCCATAAAGATGGAAAAGAAACGATTCAAATTACTGCCGAGGCCTCAAATGAAGATTTAAGTAAAGTAAGCGCAGAAGTAAACAAAACGATAGCTAACTTAGACTTACCTAGCGGCGCAAAAGTAACCATTGCAGGTGCAACTGAATCTATGCAAGAGAACTTTACAGACCTATTCAAAATTATGGGGATTGCAATCGGGATTGTATATTTAATTATGGTTATCACCTTCGGACAGGCGCGCGCCCCTTTTGCAATTTTGTTCTCCCTGCCATTAGCTGCTGTTGGCGGTATTTTAGGGTTAATTATTTCAGGAACACCTGTTGATGTAAATTCCTTAATCGGAGCATTAATGTTAATCGGGATTGTCGTTACAAACGCTATTGTATTAATAGAAAGAGTGCAACAAAATCGGGAACACGGTATGGAAACAAGAGATGCCTTACTAGAAGCGGGTTCCACTAGATTACGCCCAATTATTATGACGGCTATAACAACGATCGTCGCGATGCTTCCTCTCCTATTTGGTCAATCACAAGCAGGAAGCATGGTATCAAAAAGTTTGGCAGTCGTTGTTATCGGTGGTTTAGCGGTCTCAACCGTTCTTACATTAGTAGTCGTTCCAGTTATGTATGAATTATTAGATAAAATCGGGAGAAAAAGACGCTCTCGTAGAAAAATAAGCACTTCCACAGAAACACCTGATATTTAAAAGAAAAAGCGTTATCTTCATGAATGAAGATAACGCTTTTTCTCTATCTACTCATATAATCCATCATTTTTTCCACATACCGCTCTAGAGGTTCACTAGAATCCACAATAAGATATTCACTATTTAAAGGTCTTTCACTACCATCTAACCATTTTTTAAAAGCTACTTCCGAATCTACTCGTCCAATCTGACTGACCATACGCTTACGTATTTGCAGCCTATTATTAATCTCTTCCATATCATTAAGGTAACATTCGATATATTTATATTTTACAACATGTTTATCAGACAGTTTCATTCCCTTTTCAACCATCCCTTCATATAAACATGGACTATCCAATATCACACTATGCCCTTGTTCTAAATAAGAATCAATCAATACCCATTCAATATCGTATGATACTCCTCCAACAATCGTCGATTCAATCCCTTTCATTTCTAATGATTGTAACAATGCTGATTTCAAAACGTCATGATCTACAATTACAGCACCTGTTAACTTCGCTATATACTTAGAAACTGTGGATTTTCCCGATCCTGGAAATCCTGACATTTGTAGAAAAAACAAATTAACTTCCCCCCTCATCCGCACCTATTCATCTATATAATCAATTACAAATTCAACAATCCTTACATCCATTCCTTCTATATTAAAATACAAAAAGAACTCCCTACTTATAAATTAGGAGTTCCTCTTTATCATTTATGCCGCTTTTACTTTCTTCGTCGTTTTACTTTTTCTTTTCGTTCCTGTAAAACGTTTGTGCAATACAGATGCTACTAAGCGTGAAACAACGTTGAATAGTAATACCATAATAATTAATACAGCTGCAGATTTTGTCGCAATCAACTTTGCATCCGGAATAACTCCTTCAGAATTTAACTTCCAAATGTGAACCGCTAACGTTTCAGCTGGTCTAAATGGATTTAAAGGATGCGCAGGACTTGAGAAGTCCGCTGCTGAATTTAAAATCGGGGATGTTAAACCCGCTGTGTAAATCAACGCTGCCGCTTCACCAAATATACGACCCGCCGCTAAAATAATACCTGTAATAATTTGCGGTAATGACGACGGAATAATAATACGAGCAATTGTTTGCCACTTCGTTGCACCTAATCCAAGACTTGCCTCTTTTACATTATGAGGCACTTCTGAAATCGCATTTTCACAAACACGTGTTAAACCTGGTAAGTTTAAAATAGTTAAAGCAAGAGCACCACCCATTACCGTGTATCCCCAGCCTGTCATTGTAACGAACACTAACAAACCGAATAAACCAACAACAATAGAAGGTAAAGACGCCATTGTCTCAATACATAATCGAACAAAATTTAAAAAACGCCCTTGTTTTGCGTACTCTGCTAAATATATTCCAGCACCTAACCCAAGAGGAATAGATATAACAAGCGTTATAACAAGCATGTAGAAGGAATTGAATAACTGTGGACCAATCCCACCACCAGCTCTTGTATTACTTGGTTCTCCAAACAAGAAATTAGGATCCCAAAATCCCCATCCCTTTTGCAAAATTTCAAACACTAAGAATACTAGCAGAGCTACAACTAAAGCGGCAACTGCGTAAAAGATACCTGTCCAAATTTTATTTACCGTTCTTGCATTCATTATTATCGCTCACCTCTTTGCCCAATCGCTCGAATTACTAAAATAAACAGGAATGAAATAACAAGTAAAATCATCGCTAAAGTCCATAGCGCATTGTTCCAAGCAGTTCCGTTCAATGTATTTGTCATGTCCATTGTCAAAATACCAGTTAACGTTGCTGTCGGACTATATATTCCTTCTGGTAATTTAATTGTGTTCCCGATTACCATTTGAACCGCTAATGCTTCACCAAAAGCACGCGCTAAACCTAAAACAATACCTGTTAAAATCCCTTTTTTCGCAGCAGGAACAATCACTCGGCTAACCGCTTGCCATTTCGTTGATCCTAGACCGTAAGAAGCTTCTAAATAATCAAATGGAACAGAGCGTATTGCATCAGAAGCGATACTAGCAATAGTAGGTAAAATCATAATACTTAATACAACAATACCCGCAATTAAACTAAAGCCCACTCCCCCGAATGAATCACGTAATAGCGGCACTAAAATCGTAACCCCTAATAATCCGTATACAACCGAAGGAATACCAACTAATAATTCTAAAACAGGCTTCAATACTTTATTCCCAAACTTCGGCGAAATTAAATTCATGAATATAGCAAGAGCTATAGCAATTGGTGCACTAATAATAACCGCACCTAACGAAACTACTGTTGAACCTACAATGAAAATCAAAGCCCCAAAGGTTCCTTCGTCAGCATTCGGATTCCACTTTGTCGATGTTAACATCTCAGTAAATGAGATACCGCTTTGTGTAAAAGATTGAATACCTTTACCGCAAATAAACGCAATAATAGCTAATGTAATTAAAACAATAAAAATACCACAAAACGTAACAAGCGATCTTCCTATATATTCACTTTTTACGTAATTAATTTGTTTTTTCCCCTTCATCACAGGTCAGACCCCACTTCATAGATTGAAATGAACAGGACTGGCCTTGCAGCCAGCCCCATAAAATTTTATTACTTATTTAATTTAGACATTGGAATGTAGCCCATATCTTCTACTTGCTTTTCAAAGTCTTTACCTTTTACATAGTCAATGTAAGCTTTCGTTGCTTCTTTTGCCTCACCTTTTGTTACCATGTACTCGTAAGACCAGAATGGATATTTACCAGACGAAATATTTTCAACTTTCGGTTCAGAACCATCAATTTTCACTGTTTGTAGTGCACCTTTTTTATCGCCAACCATGTAAGACATTGCTAAATAACTTACTGATCCTGGCGTAGAATTGATTGCTTGCTCTACTGCACCGTTAGAATCTTGTGTAGTACCAGTTCCATCATTAATTTTCGCGTCTTTCATAACTGTCTTTTCAAATGTAGCACGTGTACCAGATGAAGCTGGACGGTTAATTACGTTGATTTTTTCATCTTTCCCGCCTACCTCTTTCCAGTTTGTTACTTTTCCAGTGAAGATATCTTGTACTTGTTGTACTGTTAAGTTATCAACTTTTACATCTTTATTTACGACAAGTGCGAATGCAATACCCGCAACCTTGTTATCTACTAATTCTTTCGCTTTTTCAGCATCTTTTATTTTATCTCCTGATGGAACATCTGAATTACCAATTTGTACTGCACCCGATGCTACTTGGTTAATCCCAGTTCCACTACCGCCACCTTGAACTTGAATAGAAACTTTCGAATTTTTTTCCATGAATTTCTTTCCAGCTTCCTCCGCAAGAGGTAGAAGAGCTGTAGAACCAGCCGCTGCAATCGTACCTGATAATTCTTGTTTTGTATTATCGCTTCCTTTAGCAGTTTCTTTACTAGCTGTATCATCTGCTTTCCCACATCCAACTAACGCTCCTGCCACCACTAAAGCCGCTAAAGAAAATTTAATACCTTTTTTCATAACCATGTCTTGTACCCCCATTTGGATTATCACTTTTCGAATTCATTTTCTTTCGAACACAAATTCATTGTAGGACAACAATATTATGTGAGTGTTAAGCAATCTTTAATTTTAAGTAAATGATGATAATAATCTTTAAAAGCTAGGAATCCCAACATTTATAGTTAAAGAACCCAACAAAATCCACACTAATTAAGCAGTAATGTAAATTTATTCTTAACAATGTAAATTCAATGTAAATGTTTTTTACTCTTTTCCCCTTTTACTTAAAAATACATTTACAAATCCATTATATTTTTTAACTTTTACACTCTTACTTCATTTACATTCAACAGAATTTCAGTAATATTTTTTAGTACAACTAAATAAATTGGAACAATTCTAAAAATAAATGAATATTTTTAAAGTACTAATTGACAGCATCATCCAATGTAGTCTACTATATTACTAACAAAAAGTTTACCTAAGGAAACTTTTTAAACTTAAACTAACAATATAGAGATGAGGTAACTTTTATGGTATCGGCTAATACAAAACCACTTTCTGAATTTAAGACAGGAGAGTTTGTACAGATTGAGAAGATACAATTAGAAGGAACTATGAAACGACGTTTATTAGATTTAGGATTTATCCCTGGGGCAACGATTAAAGTATTACAACGCAGTCCACTTGGAGATCCGGTCGCTTATCAAGTAAGCAATACAACTATTGCATTACGTAAGGAAGAAAGTTCCCTTATTTTCGGGGTATCAATAGGAGATGATTTCAGATGAGCAAACATCGCATTGCTTTAGCTGGCAACCCGAACACGGGGAAAAGTACATTATTTAATACTTTAACAGGCTTAAAACAACATACTGGAAACTGGACGGGAAAAACTGTTTTAAAAGCTGAAGGGGAATACGAACATAACGGAAGTAAATATACATTAATAGATTTACCTGGAACTTACTCACTATATTCAAATTCTGCGGATGAAGAAGTAGCAAGAGATTATATTATATTTGAAAAACCAGAAGTAACTGTCGTTGTTATAGATGCAACTGCAATGGAAAGAAATTTAAATTTAGCACTCCAAGTGATGGAAATGACGAACAACGTAGTCATTTGTATTAATTTAATTGATGAAGCGGAGAAAAAGGGCATCGTTATTGATGAAAAGAAATTAGCAAAATCGCTCGGTGTACCTGTAGTTAAGATTTCCGCTCGTAACCGAGTAGGTATTGGGCATTTGCTAAGCGTTATCGCTAAAGTAGCAAATAAAAAACTAATTCCAACACCAATTAAGGTTTCTTACAGTGAAAAAATTGAAAGTATGATTCAAGAATTAGAACCACAAATTTATAAAGTGTTCGGTGATACGTATCCAGCACGTTGGATTGCGTTACGTATATTAGATGGAGATAAAAATTTCTTAACTACACTTCAAAAACACCATAATGAACCACTTGTAAGGGAGGTCGTAATGAATGGAATCTCACTCAGCCAGTAAGGCTCTTCCATTAGACTATATTATTCAACATGCACAAGCACTCTCAAAAGAAGATATACGAGATGATATTGTCGGAGATATTTATCGAACATCTGCAAGCATATGTAAAGAGTCTGTTCAATATACAAATACTGATAAATTGTATCGTTCTGAAAAACTAGATAAAATTTTCACATCTCCCATCTGGGGATTCCCAATTATGCTCGGTATTTTATCTATTATTTTTTATCTTACAATTGCAGGCGCTAACGTACCGTCTGATATGATTGCTGAATTCTTCGGATGGGCCGAAGGATATTTAACATCTTGGTTCCAGGCAGCACATTCACCTGAATGGTTACATGGCATTTTAATCCTTGGTTTATTCCGTGGTATCGGTGCTGTTATTAGCGTTATGTTACCACCTATGGCAATCTTTTTCCCTATGTTCGCACTATTAGAAAACTACGGATACTTGCCACGTGTTGCATTTAATATGGACCGCTTATTCAAACGCTCCGGTGCACATGGCAAACAATCTTTAACAATGGCAATGGGCTTTGGTTGTAATGCAGCTGCTATTATGTCAACACGTATTATTGAATCACCACGTGAACGTATGCTTGCAATCTTAACAAACAACTTTGTTCCTTGTAACGGTCGCTGGCCTATGTTAATTTTAATGGCTTCATTATTTATGGCTGCTGGTTATACGGGTAGTATGCAAACATTAGTTACTGCTGGCGTTGTAGTTGGGATGGTTGTAATTGGTGTTATTATGACATTAACTGTTTCTTGGGTACTATCAAAAACAGCTTTAAAAGGTGTGCCAACTCACTACACTCTTGAGTTACCACCGTACCGTAAGCCAAAAGTTTGGAATACAATTGTACGTGCAACACTCGATAAATCTATTTATGTTTTAAAACGAGCTGTCGTTGTAGCTGCCCCTGCGGCTGCATTAACTTGGTTACTTGCTAACATTTTCATCGGTGACACAAGCTTACTGATGTATTTTGTAAACTTCCTAGATCCGTTCGCCAAAATGTTAGGACTTGATGGATTTATTCTAGCTGCGTTCATTCTTGGACTACCAGCTAATGAAATTGTTATCCCGATTTTATTAATGTCTTATTTATCAACTGGAGCTTTAACTGAAATAGATGATTTTAATCAAATTAAAAATCTATTCTTAGAAAATGGTTGGACTTGGTTAACAGCGTTAAACACAATGTTGTTCTCACTTCTTCATTTCCCATGTGGAACAACACTGGTTAACATATATAAAGAAACAAAAAGTGCCAAATGGACATTCTTATCGTTTGCAATCCCTACCGTTATCGCTATTGTTGTGACATTCCTCTCTACACAATTGGTACACTGGTTAGGGCTTGTATAAGCAAAGCAAATGTGAAGGTATCCCCCTTCACATTTGCTTTGCGCGAAAGAAACCTGAATTTATTTAGGTTTCTTTTTTTGTGCATCAGTATTCCAAGGCTGTGCCCCATACGTTGTAAGTTTCTTATGAATAAAATATATGGTTCCCGGAAGAACCGCCATTAATATCGTGCAACTAATTCCTAATCCAGTAAACAACTTCCATCACCTTATTTCACTCTTTTCGGTAAAGCTGAACCAGAATGTTCAATTGTCGGATGAACATGAACAGTAATTTTAGCATTACTAAAGTAATTTTCGCCTTGATCCCAATTCTTACTTATCTTTTTCCACTCTTTATAATTATGTCGCTTATATATTTCCCCTAATTCTAATACATCCACCTTATATTTTTCTTGAACAAGCTTAATCGATTTTTGGATGCGTTTCTCCATTCCCTCCGAGATATCCTTCTCTAAACGCTTTTCATTCAAAACCTTTTTATGATCACTAAAGTGTAACTCAGCCAATGTACCTTCCAAAGACAAGTGAATATTAAACTCTGGTTTTGTGATATTCGTTGTAGATACTTTAATTTTCCGATGCAACTTATGAATTTCATATGTAATAAGTTGATTCTTTTTACGAATGGTAAAAAAACCTCCAATTTTTTTACCTATTATATAATTCATTCCTAATGTTTCTTCCCCACTCAAACTACCTACACACTTATTATCCTTTCCACGAAACAACGCTGCCCCGTTCATTTGTACCCCTTGTTTTGTTAGTTCAAGAATAGGTAATACGAAACTTCGGTTGGAAATCATCTTTTCCTGAACTTCACCAATTCTTGCAGCCTCAACCATTTGGGCATTTTTCGGAGGATGCTCAGCTAACATATCAATATACTGCGCCGGTAAATTTTCAGGTTTGGCACTCTGCTTTAAAATAGCCTCTGCATTTTTCGCAGAAACGAACAAACGAATATTTCTTCTCATCTCGTGATCGCGAATATATACATCTAACGTATTTTGTAAAACATATGGATTCGATAATAAATCTTTAGAAAAAATGATCACTTGTATGTGCGGAAAGAATAATGAGCGACTAATTTTTTTGGAGATAATTCGTATTTGCTCAAAGACACTATCTGCTTTTGCACTAACATTAATATAATTTTCACTATCTCCACCGCCTTGGCCACCTTGCTGCGCTAACTTACTGGGAAGTACCATCTGATACGTCCCTTTCATAATTGGATTTGATTTCTTTTTTTTCACAATATCATAGGCTGCACCTACTACAAATCCTCTTTCTTCTATTTCTTCTAGCTCAGAGCACCCACTAATAGATCCAGCTAAAAGCATAACCATTATGATTTTAAGAAGGTGTTTCATTTCCACCATTCCTTCTTTTTATTTTATATACAATAAAAACGAGCAAAGGCGCTAACACAACAAACCCCATATCTATCCAAGCTAAATAAGTACCGTAATTTGACAAATCAGTTAAACTACTCGGTATCATATTCACCATAAAAATAATAGGGGCACTTACGAAAATAAAAATATGTTTCTTCACTTTCGGAAACATAGCACAAAACAATAAAGATGCGACGTCATAATACATGGCTGTCGTGTTATAAATAGTAATAATCCAAGTAGTAAAAAAAATTGCATCAAACCTTTCTAAAAAACCCCCACCAATTTCAATTTCTTTCCCTAATTCAATTGTTGGATATGTCAATCCACGCGTTGTCATATACGTAAAAACACTAATACAAGTTACATAAATTAAAATGTACGACAACACGTTTACCATCACCGCTTTTGCAACTGCCATTGGCGCTTTTTTCGCTGTCTTATCGTTCAACAACACAGCATAAAACAGAGCTACCTCAAATCCGATGAATGTAAAAATAGAATTTTTAACTCCTACAGTATATTGACTGACATTCGTTTGAAAAGCCGGTAGTAAATTATCTATTTCCATTAAGTTCACATTCAATAAAGAAAGAAGCACTATCGCAATTAAAACAATTGGCAAGAATAGAACATTTAACCTTAATAAAGCCGCTCTTGATCCTGCTATCCCATAAATAACGACTAATAAGAAGAAGAAAGACAGTAGTTGTATTGGTGTATCACTAAATAAATACGTTTGTGAAATAATTGCAATCATTCGTGACTCATATGCTGTCAAAGCAGCAAACGTTAATACTAAAACGCTACTAATTGTGTATGCAACAGGCTTTGTTAAATGCGCGCTCGTATATTGAACAAAGTTTTGTTTCGGGAATAAAATAGCTACCCTCGTTACAAACCAACCTAAAACTGCACATATCAATCCACCCAGAAGCAAAATAATCCAACCGTCTGAAAATAAAGTTTGGTTAGCAATATCTCTTGGCATAGACAATGCTCCTATACCAATAATTGTTGAAGATACCGCAAACCCAATTTCCCGAGATCCAATCTCTTCATCGCCATACTCAAATGGTTTCAATTACTCTCGCTCCTTTGGACGTAATGTAGCGTCTTTCGTTTGTAAATATTCCGGTCTCTCTTTCAACATCGATTTTGGCATACGAATAAGTTCTTCTTTCCAATCTTTATAAAATGCAGGAGCAATAGGCGTTGTATACGGCACCCCGACACTCTTCAAATTCGTAATATGAACCGCAAGTGCAATAAGAGCTAAAATAATTCCATATAGCCCAAAAGCAGTCGCCGCTAAAACAAAGACAAAAAGTAAAATCCGAAACGTAATCGTAATACTATATACAGGCAGTGAAAAGGTAGCAATTGCAGTAACTGCAATAATAATTACTAAAAATGGATTTACAATCCCTGCATTCACCGCAGCTTCTCCAATTACAAGACCACCTACAATCCCAATTGTTTGCCCCATCGGTTTTGGCAACCTAATTCCCGCTTCTCGTATTAACTCCATCGTTAATGCCATCATTAACGTTTCTATATATGCCGGAAATGGTACCCCTTCTCTCGCTCCCGCAATAGAATAAGCTAATTTAGATGGAATAAGCCCTTGATGATACGATACAAGCGCTACGTACATGGCAGGTAATAGAACAGCAGCAATACCCGAACCCATCCGCAAAATTCTTAATAAAGTCCCAATTACCCAACGCTCATAGTGATCTTCCACAGATTGAAAAATATCAACAAATACTAGCGGAGCTATAAGAGCAAATGGTGATCCATCCACCAAAATAGCTACCTTTCCTTTCGCTAATGAGGCCACAATATTATCAGGCCTTTCCGTATTCAAAAACTGCGGAAACGGTGACAAATTATTATCTTGAATTAATTGCTCAATCGTACCCGTCTCAAAAACGACATCTGTCACTATGGATTGAAGACGCCGATCCAGCTCTTTCACAATATAAGGGTTAATAATATCTTCTATATATACTAGGGTTACTTCTTTCTGCGATCGCTTCCCCATAATATAAGATTGAAACCGTAACTTCGGATCACGTAAACCACGGCGAATTAACATTTTATTCACATTAATATCTTCATTTAATCCAACCCTCGGTCCACGTATTAAATCTTCTGTTACCGGCGGTTCTAAACTTCTTTTTTCCCAAGCTCTACTATTAATCACGATAGCGGTTTGAATATTATCAATTAATATAACCGTATCTCCTGCTAAAATCGCATTTATTATATCCGGAAATGTTGTCTTCTTACCGACTTCCGCAATAGAAATCAAACGATCCAATAATGTTTGAACAACATCTGCTTCTTTTTGTACTTCTTCATATTGAAGTGTACGAACTACATATTTATAAACATTATCCTTATCTGTTAGCCCACATAAAAAAATAACAGCACAGCGTGTAAAACTACCAGCAAGAGCAACCTCCCTAATTGTTAAATCATTAGGCGAACCTAACTCGTCCCTAATTTCTTTCATAACTTCAAATAAGTTACCTTTTAACTCTAACAATTCCCCCACCTAACTTCCTTTTCAACAAGTTTTTAGTTAGATTCCGCTAATAGAAGAAAATATATACAAAAAAGAGCTATCTCTTTTCAAAGATAGCTCTAGCACACGGATTACTTTTCTACTATTATATTGTCTGCTTTTATAGACACATTTTTCGTGAATCCACTAACGATAAACATCACAATCATATTCATTAACAATGCGACTATACCTACATTTAAATCTTTTATATATTGAGGGAAACCTGGAAACATCGTATCTATAGTTGAGCCCGATAAAGTAATATATGCAACCACTAACAATCCAATCCCCATGCCTGCAATTGCCCCTTGCTTCGTAATAACTTGCCGCGGAAACAAACTACATACAAGTGCAGGGAAAAGTTGTGTCACTATGCTATATCCCATTAAAAGAAGTGCTCCTATTGTTTCTCCACCTTTAAAAGTGAACAAAACAGCTACAAGAGTTACTACAGGAACAAATAACTTCGCCACTTTAGCAACTTGTCTGTCTGAAGCAGATGGGACCATTGTTCGGTAAATATTTTTTGCTAATAATGTAGAAGCGGCCATGACAAGCATAGAACCTGGAACTAATGCGGTTAAAACCCCAGCACTACCAATAATCCCAATAAACCACGGATCAAAAGTTTGAAGAGCCAGACGGAATAACGAAAGGTCTACATCCCCTCCCTTTAATCCAGGAACTTGCAAGATAGCTGCAAAGCCTGCAAAGAATACAAAAAGTAATACTAAAGAATACAGTGGCATAATTGCTGCATTTTTACGAAATACTTTTTCATTTTTTGCAGAAAAAGCAGAAGCGAATGTATGGGGCCACATATAGAAACCGAGAGCTGTTAATACGATAGTAGAAACAAACCAAGAAATACTCATTCCTTCATCAGGTAAAGATAAAAATCCTGGTTTCGCTGCTTCTACCGCTTCAAACATCGGCTGAAATCCTCCGTAATAATGGTACGGTAAATATATACCTAAAAACATAACGATAAACAGAATCATAATATCCTTCAAAGCGGCTGTCCAAGCAGAGCCGTGTATACCTGAAACCATTACATATATCGTTATGACAATTGCACCAATCCATACGGCAATAACTGGCGATACCCTGCCGTAAGACGCTTCCGAAACGATAATGCCTAATCCTTTTAACTGTAAAACAAGATATGGGATAATCGAAATAACCCCAATAATAGAAACGATAATACCAAGTGTCTGACTCTTATATTTCTTCACAAAAAAATCTGGCTGCGAAACAAGATTATGCTCTTTCGCATACTTCCAAACTGGCGGCAATAAAAAGTAAGATAAAATATAAGCTAATGCACCATAACCTAAAATATAAAAAGTAGGTGCTCCCTTACTATACGCCCATCCACTTCCGCCTAAAAATGTGAATGTCGTATAAATTTCACCTGCCATAAGAAGAAAAACAAAAATAGTGCCAAATCCTCTTCCTCCAACTGACCATTGCTCTAAATTCATATCTTTTCCATGTTGTGCCCGAATCCCTAAAAATAGTGCGAGAAATAAAAATAAAATAATGATAAGTAATGCGGTCATTTTACATCCCCCTTATTCGCAGGATCAAATACGTACACAATCCCCATACAAAGAGACGTAATGAGCACCGATAATAATACCCAAAATAATAAAAATGGCATCCCTAATACGTAAGGAGTAACTGAATTAGCAAATACAGGTCCAATAACTAAACAAAAAACTGGAATAAGCGCTAATAGATGTATTTTCTTCATCTCATTCTCCTTTGCTTATAAAATTCATAATGGATGATACAAAGACTTCCACGCCAATTGGCAATGCATCCTCATCAATCGTAAAACGAGGGTGGTGGTGAGGATATATAATTCCTTTCTCTTTATTTCCTGCTCCGATAAAAAAGAATGTCCCTGGAACCTTTTGTAAAAACGCTGAAAAATCTTCCCCAGCCATCGTCGGCTGTAAACGAGTAACTCCTTCCCGACCATAAAGTTGTAATGCTGTTTGCTCAATAACCTCTGTAACTTCATAATCATTTACTACCGGTCGATATCCATATTCATAAGAAAACGTATATTTCGCCCCGTAAGCCTCCGTCACATGCTTCACAATCCGTTCAATCCTTTTCTCTGTTTCTTCTCGCAACTCATGTTTTAAACTCCGCACTGTCCCTTCAATCTTCGCTTGTTCTGGAATCACATTATGGGTTGTCCCAGCATGAAATTGCGTAACAGATACTACAAGAGAGTCTAACGGATTCGTGAGGCGAGATACAATTTGTTGAAGTTGCGAAACGACTTGTGTACCGATTGCAATACTATCAACAGTTTCATGAGGGATCCCAGCATGTCCACCTTTTCCTTCTATTGTAATTTTAAACACATCTGGAGCAGCCATTGCAGGACCATAAATTACACCTATTTTGCCAACCTGTAACGATGCCCAAAGGTGAGCACCAATAATATAATCCACACCTTCCATTACACCCGCTGCAACCATTTCCTCTGCACCGCCAGGAAAGTTTTCTTCTGCATGTTGGAAGAGAAAACGAATCTCCCCTTCAACTTTCTCTCTTGCCTCTACTAACTTATGTACAACTCCAAGTAATATCGCTATATGCCCATCATGGCCACATGCATGCATCACACCTGGTTCTGTAGAAATAAAGTCAAACTCATTTTCTTCATGAATAGGAAGAGCATCCATGTCAGCTCTAACCGCGATGGTTTTACCAGGTTTCTTACCAATCAACCTTGCCATTACACTATATTTAGTAGGTCGTGTCACTTCTAAACATGTGATTTTCCGCAGTATATCGAATACAAACTGTGATGTTTTTTCTTCTTGAAAAGATAACTCTGGATATTTATGGAAATACCTTCTCCACTCAATCAATTGATTTTTCGATACAACCAGTTCCTTCGCTACATCCATTTCTCTTCTCCCCTTCTTCACCAAGTTAAATGTTATTATAACGTGAATTGTTAACTTTTAAAAGAATCTTCTGAATTTTCGGTTATAAATTACCAAAAATAAAAAGCCATCAAAAAGATGACTTTTTTCATTATTATAAAATAGTAATTGCTTGTTTCCCCATTTGCTCCCAAGCTTTCTCAAATTCTGCTCGTGGAACAGCGAAACGCGGATTGTTTTTTAGAGGATCATTTACATACACAAAGTTTTGATCGTATCCAACCACTACTACACTATGCTCAAAATATGTAATTTTCACTTCACCAGAACTTGTTTTCCATGTTTCAAAACTACTTTCAGCTAGCGGCTTAAACGTTGTATTAATAATAACCCATACTGGAGAGCCAGAACTAATTACCTTATATAGATCATTCACGTCTCTATCTGTTAAATTAATTACTTTTTCAGGAACATATTTTTCTGCTAAATTAAAGATTGGTTTATTATATACACCATATCCTTGTTCAGCTTTCGTATAAATATTTCCAACAAATCCCTCATAAGGATTTCCACGCAAACCATCTTGTTCAAATGGAACTCGATGAATTTCACTAGCAAGTTGCATCTTATCTACTTGCACACCTTTATATTGTAGTAACATAGCTAAGCTTGTCACTTCACATCCACGAGGTAATTCTGGTAACTGCTTTATAAACGGAACATTTTCAATCATAGCCGCTTCTTTCATTTCAGATAGAAAATCTAAGCGTAGCACTTGTGCCTTTTGTATAATCTTATCTTTCCCTATAAAGAACGCTGCAGCTAATATAATTCCAAAAACAAAAAGATATTTTAACTTTTTCATTTTAAACAAAACTCCATTAATTATTATTTTACAGACATACCTTCTATCATTGTACCTTTCTTCTTACTAGTTTGCTAGAAAGATTATGTGAATTATTGTTCACACTTTTACTATCAGGAAAATTCTAATTATTTTTAATAAAGAGAAAAAACAATATACTTTTCTGAATTTTTTTGCTAAAATCGAAATAATTAACATGGTGAAGATATCACTTTGTTAATAAAAACATTCTTAGAGTATTTAGTCATAGTTCGCTTTTTACATACTCCATTCATTTCATAGTAAATAAACCGAGTATGTGTCATATCCCCCACTAATGATTAAAAACTCGGAATAAAAATCAGTTCATACATACAGAAAATAACGGGGTGAGGGGCATATGAATCAACAAGTAGAACAAACAGATTTAAAACGAACAATGAAAAGTAGACACCTATTTATGATTGCACTTGGTGGAGTGATTGGAACTGGCCTATTTATGGGATCTGGCCAAATCGTCCATAACGCCGGTCCGGGTGGGGCTATTCTTGCATTTTTAGTCGGTGGATTTGTTATGTATTTAACGATGTTATGTCTTGGTGAATTATCAGTTGCTATGCCAGAAGCAGGTTCATTCCAAAGCTATGCAAGCAAATTTATTTCACCTGGTTTTGGATTTGTTGTCGGTTGGATGTATTGGTTAAATTGGGCTGTTACAGTTGGGGTAGAGTTAACAACTGTAAGTATTTTAATGAAACGCTGGTTTCCAGACGTTTCTTCGTGGATTTGGTGTGTTACATTTGCAGCAGCACTCTTTCTTGTAAACGCATTATCAGCAAAAGCATATGCAGAAGCAGAATTTTGGTTCGCAAGTGTAAAAGTCGCAACCATTGTTGTTTTCATCGTACTCGGTGGTGCAGTTATGTTCGGTCTACTAGACTTTAACGGAAAACCAGCGCCAATGCTTCACAATTTCACTGAAAATGGCGGATTATTTCCAAACGGTGCATTAGCTGTTCTTCTTACGATGATTACAGTAAATTACTCCTTCCAAGGAACAGAATTAATCGGGATTGCCTCAGGAGAAAGTGAAAACCCTGAAAAAACAATTCCAAAAGCGATTAAAAATACCATTTGGCGAACTCTCTTCTTCTTCGTCCTAGCAATATCAGTTGTTGTAGGTTTACTCCCATGGCAAGAGGCTAATCTAGTCGAAAGCCCATTTGTACTTGTATTTGATGTGGCTGGTGTTCCATATGCAGCTGACATTATGAACTTTGTTATTATTACAGCAGTATTATCCGTAGCCAACTCTGGTCTATACGCAAATTCTCGTATGCTTTGGGCGATGGCAAAACAAGGAATGGCAAGTCCAGCTTTTACGAAGTTAACGAAAAAAGGTGTGCCACTAAACGCATTAATTTTCAGTCTAATCTTTGCAAGTTTGTCTCTATTAACAAGTATATTTGCAGCAGATACTGTCTTTTTAGTTTTAACATCTATTGCAGCTATGGCCGCTGTCGTAGTGTGGATGTCAATCGCAGCTTCACAGTTTTTCTTCCGTAGAAACTTCTTAAAAAACGGCGGAGACATTAACGATTTAAAATATCGCACACCGCTTTATCCAATCGTTCCAATCTTAGCATTCTCACTCAATTTCATTACATTTGTTAGTTTAGCTTTCATCCCAGATCAGAGAATTGCTCTTTATTGCGGTATTCCATTTATGATTATTTGTTACATTTTATACCAAGTTAAATATAAAAAAGTTGTCACATTTGAACAACAAATAAGTCTAAAAAAAGAAGTAAACTAAATATACACAATATTCAGCTATCTTTCTTATCATAAGATAGCTTTTTTCTATTTATTGGATATCTTGGTATAACTTTATTTATCTTAAAATTTTCACAATCACGTTTTTCACTGGAAAATGGTTTACAATGTTATCAAGTTACAAATGATATTCACCTTAAAAAGTGTGCATTTGTGTCTATTTTTTAACAATATCACAAAAACTATTGCCATCTATAAATTAATAGGTTTATATTGTTTTATTGGCATAGTTTCAATCCAAGGAGAAAGGAGATTTTCAATCGTGCAACTAAAGAAAACGTTTTGGAAGCTGGCTTCGCTTCTTCCGTTATCATTACTTCTGTTCCTCGGCGGCTGTGATAAGAAACTCGCAGTATTAAATCCGCAAGGACCTGTTGCAAAAGCACAGTATGATTTAATTGTTTGGTCATTCTTGCTTATGTCATTAATTATCGCAATTGTATTCATCTTGTTTACAGTCATCTTGATTCGTTATCGTGAAAAACCAGAGAATATGGACTATGAGCCACCTGAACAACACGGTAACACATTATTAGAAATCATTTGGACGCTTGTTCCTGTTATTATCGTTATTGCATTATCGATTCCAACAGTAAAAGCAACTTATGCTTCGGAAGAGGTTCCGGCAGAGTCCAAACATATTAAACCAGTTGAGATTTATGTTACATCTGCAAACTGGAAATGGTTATTCAGTTACCCAGAGGAAAAAATTGAAACCGTTAACTATTTAAACATCCCAGCTGGTGTACCAATTCAATTCAAACTGACTTCTGTCGGTCCAATGAATGCTTTCTGGGTACCAGAACTTGGTGGTATGAAGTACACTATGGATGGCATGATTATGGATCTTTATTTACAAGCGGATAAGCCGGGTTCTTACCTAGGCCGTAGTGCGAACTTCTCTGGTGAAGGATTCACACATATGGAGTTCGAAGTTGAAGCAAAAACTAAAGAGAAATATGACAAGTGGGTTAAAGAAGTACAACAAACTGCTCCTAAACTAACAGAAGACAAGTACAACGAAATTGTTAAACCTGGTGTAGTTGGTCGTATGACATTCTCTAGTCACCACTTAAGTTATGTAGATCCAAAATCACTTGAATATTGTGATTACAACTACTACAAAAACAAAAAATAATAGCTATTATTCCAACAGATTGGAGTGAACACAGTGAAGCTTGATGAATTCTTTGTCACAGGTGACCCGATTATTTACGGTGCAGACGCTTCTATCGTTCTTGTGACATTAGCAATCATTTTCGTACTAACAAAGTATAAAAAATGGAAATGGCTTTGGGACGAATGGTTAACAACTGTTGACCATAAAAAGATTGGGGCCATGTATATTATTTCTGCGGTTATCATGTTATTCCGTGGTGGTATGGACGGTTTAATGATCCGTGCACAGTTAACATTCCCAGAAACAACTTATTTAAATGCTGAACACTATAACGGAATCTTCACAACACACGGTACAGTTATGATTCTTTTCATGGCGATGCCATTCGTTATGGGATTAATGAACCTTGTAGTACCATTACAAATTGGTGCTCGTGACGTTGCATATCCGTTCTTAAATGCTTTAAGTTTCTGGTTATTCTTTGTCGGAGCAATGTTATTCAACATCGCTTTCGTAATCGGTGGTTCTCCAGACGCTGGGTGGACTTCTTACTTCCCAATGGCAGGTACAGAGTTTACTTCTGGTGTAGGAAATAACTACTACGCAATTGCATTACAGATTTCAGGTCTCGGTACGTTAATGACAGGTATTAACTTCCTTGTTACTATCTTAAAAATGCGTACACCTGGTATGACTTTAATGAGAATGCCAATGTTTACTTGGTCAATCTTAATTACAACAGTTATCATTATTTTCGCTTTCCCAGTATTAACAGTTGCTCTTGCATTAATGACATTTGACCGTCTATTCGATGCTCACTTCTTTACGATGGCAAGCGGCGGTATGCCAATGTTATGGGCCAACCTATTCTGGGTATGGGGTCATCCTGAAGTATATATCGTTATTTTACCGGCATTCGGTATTTTCTCTGAAATCATTAGTACATTCTCACGTAAGCGTCTATTCGGTTACAGTGCGATGGTATACTCAATGGTTGCAATTTCTTTACTAAGTTTCGTCGTATGGCTTCACCACTTCTTCACGATGGGTGCAGGTCCAGCGGTTAACTCATTCTTCTCGATTTCGACAATGGCGATTTCGATTCCAACCGGGGTTAAGATCTTTAACTGGTTGTTTACACTGTATAAAGGACGTATCCGTTTTACAGTTCCAATGCTTTGGTCATTGGCATTTATTCCAAACTTCGTAGTCGGTGGGGTTACAGGGGTTATGCTTGGTATGGCAGCAGCTGATTATCAGTACCATAACAGCTACTTCCTAATTGCTCACTTCCACTACGTATTAATCGCAGGTACAGTATTCGCTATGCTTGCTGGATTCACATTCTGGTATCCAAAAATGACTGGTCATATGTTAAATGAACGCCTAGGTAAATGGACATTCTGGATCTTTATGAGCGGATTCAATATCTGTTTCTTCCCGATGTACTTCTTAGGTTTAGACGGTATGACTCGTCGTATGTACACTTACTCTGAAAGTCTTGGATGGGGATGGCTAAACCAAATCGCATCTGTTGGTGCCGTAATGATGGGTATTGGTTTCCTACTTCTTTGTTACAACGTAATTTGGAGTGCTCGTCACGGTGAACGTGACACAACTGGAGATCCATGGGATGGCCGTACACTTGAATGGGCAACTCAATCTCCTGTACAACATTACAACTTCGCGAAACTTCCTGAAATCAAAGAAGCTGATGCTTTCTGGTACATGAAAAAACGCGGAGAAACAGTTACACCAGCAGCAGAAGATATTAAACCAATTCACATGCCAAGTAACTCTGGCGTGCCTATTATTGCGTCTTTATTCTTCGGTCTTGCAGGTTTCGCATTAGTATTTAGCTGGTTCTGGCTTGCAGCAATCGGCGGCGTTGGTATTTTAGCTTGCTTAATCTATCGTTCATTCGATTATGATGATGGCTACTACGTAAGCGTTGATGAAATTAAAGAAACAGAACATATAGCATGAGAGGTGAAATGATATGGCGGCTTTAGATAAAAGCTTACCTTTGGAATATCAATCCGAGCAAAGCAGATTGAATATCCTAGGATTCTGGATTTTTCTTGGGGCTGAAATTATGCTGTTCGCAACACTTTTCGCCTCTTATCTAGTACTTGCTGGTCGTACGGCTGATGGCCCAACTCCAGCGCAACTGTTTGAACTTAAAACGCTTTTAATTCAAACATTACTACTTTTAACAAGTAGTTTCACATGTGGTATCGTAATTCACGAAATGCGTAAGCACAACCAAAAAGCAATGCTTGGATGGTTCATCCTTACATTACTTTTAGGTGCAGGTTTCCTATTCTTTGAAATCGAAGAGTTCATTATGTACATCGGTGAAGGCGCAACAATTCAAACAAGTGCTTTCCTATCTGCATTCTTCGTTCTTCTTGGAACGCACGGAGCCCACGTAACAGGCGGTATCATTTGGGCAACTTGTGTTATTATCCAAATTTTAAAACGAGGTTTAACACCAGTTACAGCGCGTAAAGTATTCATTATCAGCTTATACTGGCATTTCCTTGATCTAGTTTGGGTCTTTATTTACACACTAGTTTACTTGAACGGGATGGTGGCGTAAATGGATCAAAATAACAACCAAGCAAACGGGCATGCGCATAGCGGATTCCCTTGGTCACACGTTTTCGGATTTATTTTATCGCTTGCACTAACGTTTCTAGCGTTATACGTGGCACTTTATACAAACTTGCCACTTTCAACGATCTTAACAACTATTATCGTAATGGCTGTTGCGCAAGCGTTGTTACAATTAATTATGTTCATGCATTTAAAAGAAGGAGAAGGCAGAGTTCAAATCCTTACAATGATATACAGTTTCTTCGTTGCAACTGCAACAGTTGGTTTAACTGTATGGATCTTCTTCTCAATGTAATGTACATGAAAAAGACTGCTGAGAAATCTCAGCAGTCTTTTTTTATCCCCTCTCCTATTACATCCACATTACGGAATTAACAACAGAATCATGAAAAATATACTTATTATGACAAATGTTAAGAAAACTCTTTCTTTATGAAATCGAATCCATATGCGTTGCTTTTCTACCTATTATATGGCTAAATAGGTACTATATTTATTTGAAGGGAGAGAACGCAATGGAACATCATACTTCTGTTCTATCACTTATGGTTGTCGTTGCAATCGCGTTTTTCGTTCCCCTTTTGTTACAACGCTTTAAATTAAAAGCACTTCCTGTCGTTGTTGCAGAAATCATCGCAGGAATCTTTGTAGGTAAAAGTGGGTTTAATATTATTGAGCCAGATATGTGGCTTCAAGTCTTATCGACACTAGGATTTATCTTCTTAATGTTCTTAAGCGGTTTAGAAATTGATTTTTCTATCTTTAAACAAAAAGGGAAAAAGAATACGACAAACGAACCAAACACATTCCAAGCAGCAAGCATTATCTTCTTATTTATTTTCATCTTATCTTATGCCCTATCATTACTATTCGTATGGCTAGGATTCGTGGATAATGCAATGTTTATGACTTTAATTATTTCAACTATTTCTTTAGGTGTTGTTGTACCAACATTAAAAGAAAACAACTTAGGAAAAACGGCAATCGGACAAATCATTTTATTAGTCGCTGTTATTGCAGATTTAGTTACAATGATTTTACTCGCTGTATTCGTCGGATTAAATTCCGAAAGCGGCCAAAGCATGTGGCTTCTTCTTCTCCTATTCGGCGCTGGTATTGTTATTTACTTCGTTGCAAAACGCTTTAAAAATATTCCATACTTAGATAGCTTAAAAGCTGGTAGTGTACAAATTGATACACGAGCTGTTTTTGCACTCATCTTAATATTAGTTGGTTTATCTGAATCTGTTGGAGCTGAAAATATTTTAGGCGCCTTCTTAGCAGGGGTACTCGTATCGTTATTATCACCAAATGAAGATATGGTGGAAAAACTGGATTCCATCGGATATGGTTTCTTCATTCCTATTTTCTTCGTGATGGTTGGCGTAAACTTAGAGGTTTGGTCTATTTTTAAAGAACCTTCTAGTATGCTAATGATCCCAATTTTAATTGTAGGACTCTTTATCTCAAAACTGTTACCATCACTCGTTTTACGAAAATGGTATTCACGTAATATCGTGCTAGGAAGTGCCATCTTATTAACATCGACACTTTCTTTAGTTATTGCAGCTGCACAAATCGGTGAAAAACTCGGGATCATCAGTCCAAGTTTATCTGCTTCCCTTATTTTAAGCGCAGTTATTACTTGTATTTTCGCACCTATATTATTTAAAAAAATGTTCCCGAAAGTAGAAACACCAAAACCAAAAGTTTCTATTATTGGTGCCAGCAGAATTACCCTTCCGTTATCCCTTGATTTAAAACGAGAAGATTATGACGTAACACTATATATGATGCGTCAAAATAAAATAAATGATGAGGAAGCGACATCACATGACTTCCCTATCGTAAAATTAGACGACATCACAATCGCATCATTAACTGAACAAACAGCATTTAACGCAGACCGTGTTGTTGTTGCAACAAGTGATGATGAGCAAAACTTATTATTAGCAGAACACGCAAAAGAACTAGGTGTTGAACATGTTATTGCAAGTGTAGAAGATCCTCTTCTACAAGAAAAAGCAACGCAAGAACATATCGCTGTATTCTCAACAATTAACTCTACACGTATTCTATTACGTGCACTTATTGATAAACCGAGTCTCGTTCGCTTAATTACAACAGCAAACGAAACAGTCCGTGAGGTTGAACTACGAAGCAATAAATATAACGGCGTGGCACTTCGCCGCCTTCCGTTTTTAGGCGATGTACTAGTCATTCAAATTTATCGCGGGAATAAAGCATTAATTCCGCATGGTGATACGAGACTACAACATGGTGATACATTGCTTGTCACAGGTTCAAAAGAACATATTGATACGTTGAAAAACATATTAGAATAGAAAATGCCCCTCACATAATTGAGGGGCATTTTTTTCCATTTCATATGGTAAAATGTAACTATCACATATTATGAGGGTGGATCACATTATGTCTATTGTAACTTTAGCTCTTTTATTATTAGCAGAAATACTCGTTGCCATTATTCTCATCGGTGTTAGTATTGAGATTTGTAGTTACGGATGGAAAAAATCGAATGGAATAAAATATTCTTGCCTCCTACTTTCACTCCTTCTCGGAACTGCTAGCATACTCGGACTTCTCGCCGCACCTGCCTATTTCTTTATACAATTAACAGAAAACACCTTATAAGAAAGGATGTTAATATGATTACCGTGAAAAATATTGAGGGATCTGATACTTACGTATTACGTCAAAAAATTTTACGCCCGAATCAAACATTAGCAGATTGTAAATATCCTTCCGATTATGAAACAGACACCTTCCACTTAGGCGCATTTATAAACGATGAACTAATTAGTATCGCTTCCTTCTCAAAAGAAATATATCCTGACCTACCAGCCGTTATTCATTATCGTCTACGAGGAATGGCAACATTACCTGAATTTCGAAACAACCGTGCTGGAAGCTCCATAATTCAGAAGGCGGAACAAGTCTTGCAAGAGCGTCAAGCAAATATATTATGGTGTAATGGGCGAATTACTGTAGCTGACTATTACAAACGCTTAGGCTTCCAGGAGCATGGTGAGATCTTTGAAATTGAACCGATTGGTCTTCATAAAGTACTATATAAAAGAATATAAAAAAAGCTTTCCGCAATACGGGAAAGCTTTTCTTATATTTCATTCTTCACTTTTTATTCTCTTCATATATATGTATATAAACAAACTAGGCACTAAAAAACACGCAAACATAATAAGTCCTGTCATACTAATTTCCTTCATCGAAATATCCGGTGTTACAACGATACAAATGGCTAAAATACCAATAATAATACCTACCGGAATAAATAATAACTTCATAAAATAACTACGTGATACTCCGCCCGTATGCTCATACACTTCCACTAAATTTTTCAAGTTTAAAAAGTTTATAACTACTATCCCGCACATAAATACCATTAACAAATCCGAAACACTTTCATACCCTGCACCTTGCAAAACGTAGCGATAAAAAACAATACCTAGTATGACAATATTTTGTAAGATGAAAACGAGTCTAATATGTTTTAGCCCCTCAATCATTAAGCGTTCATCTTTCATGATTCTCATCCTCTCACTCCTTTTCCTCCCAAAATAAATCATTCAAAGTTTTATCTACTGCATAACAAATTTTTAAACATAAATCTAAAGATGGGTTGTATTTCCCCTTCTCAATTAAACTAATCGTTTGCCTTGTAACGCCTACTTTTTCTGCTAATTGTTGCTGTGTTAAATCTAACTGAACACGCGCGACTTTTATTTTACTTACAGCCATTCATGTTCCTCCTCTATTTATATAGTAACATATATATTCCATTAAGTAATTTATATTTTGCATGACTGATTATAGTTTCACTTTATTATACACAAAAAAGGGGCCTCTCATAAGAAGCCCCCTCTCCTATATCTGTATTATAAGAATAAATGACATCCAAATAAAATTGTAAATAAGTAGAGTAGCGGATGTACTTCCAGCCCTTTCCCCTTCACAATTTTTAAGACTGGATACACTAGAAATCCAATTGCAATTCCATTCGCAATACTAGACGTTAACGGAATACCAACGAAAATTAAAAATGCTGGTAACGCATCATCAAATTCATTCCAATTAATATCACGAAGACTTTGCGCCATTAAACTACCTACAATAATTAATGAAGGAGCTGTAATAGCGGCTACGCTTGATAAAGAAGCAATGACAGGGCTGAAGAATGCCGTTATAATCGTTAGACCGACTACTACAATACCTGTTAATCCTGTTTTACCACCCGCAGCAATACCAGCTGACGATTCAATCGTCGCTGCTGTTGGGCTTGTCCCAAAGATAGAGCCTGTAGTCCCACCAATTGCATCCGCAATAAACGCTTTACCAAAACGCTTCTCTGTATTATCTGTAATTAAACCTGCTTGTTTAATTAAACCGAGTAATGCACCTGTTGTATCAAATAACAGTACAAGTAAAAATGAAAATACAACACCGTATAATCCGTATTCAATTACATCTGAAAAGGCGTTGATTGGATTTGAAACGATAATTCCCTCTGGTAAATGAGGCATCGCAACAATTTTATCCGTAAACTTCAGTTGCCCGGTAAAGAAGGCTATAATTCCTGTCACAATCATACTAATAAATAATGCACCGCTCACACGTAATGCCATTAATACCGCCGCTAAAATCAAACCAATTAAAGTTAAAATAACGGCTGGAGAATGGAAATCACCAATCGTAACTAAATTAGATGGATGATCAACGATAATTCCAGATAGACGTAATCCAATAAAAGCAATAAATAACCCAATCCCACCTGCAATTGCATGTTTTAAACTGTCAGGAATTGCGACGATTAGCTTTTGCCTAAATGAAGTGAAAGATAATAAAAGAAAAATGATACCTGTTACAAATACTGCTGAAAACGCAATGACATATGTAATCCCCTCTGCCTGTTGAACAACAGAATAAGCAAAATACGCATTCATTCCCATAGCTGGAGCAATAACAATTGGATAGTTAGCTAAAAACGACATACATAGCGTCCCTACAACAGTCGCAATAATAGTTGCCGTAAAAGCTTGATCAAATGGTACACCTGCATCAGATAATATTTTCGGATTGATGACAAGAATATACGCAAATGTAAAAAAAGTTGTGATGCCAGCTAAAAGCTCTTGCTTCACAGAAGTGTTATATTTTTGTAATTGAAACATTGTTATGTACCCTTCCTACATCTGAATTATTATCACACATTCTTTTCTTACTAGTATGTGAGAAAATATAATACTTAATCTTAACAATCAATAAAAAGAAGAGTCAATATATTCGCTAATAGTTCGAATTTTAAGTTTAAGTCTGACAAGTATAGATGTATTACAGTTAACTATGTTTATTTTTGTAGCATAACAGATAGAAATGTTTTATAATTTGAAATAGTTAAATATTTAGTAAACGCATTCAAATATCGTTCACTCTACAAGGGGGATTCTTCTTATGCAGCAAACAAACAAATCTGGAACTTTAAACCGCGGTTTAAAAGAACGACATATTACTTTAATGTCACTCGGTTCAGCTATTGGCGTTGGACTATTTTTAGGATCCGCTTCTGCTATTAAGCTAGCTGGCCCTTCTATTCTACTAGGCTATATGATTGCTGGACTCGTTATTTTTTTCATTATGCGAGCACTCGGAGAAATGGCAATTGAACAACCTGTTGCCGGTTCTTTTAGTAAATATGCTTATGATTACCTTGGACCGCTAGCTGGCTATATTACCGGTTGGAACTACTGGTTCTTATGGGTTGTGACTTGTATGGCTGAAATTACAGCAGCTGGCATTTACATGCAATACTGGTTCCCTGATATCCCGCGTTGGACTTGGGCTTTACTCGCTCTATTATTAATGAGTGCCTTCAACTTTTTATCCGTAAAAGTATTTGGAGAACTTGAATTTTGGTTTGCTCTCATCAAAATTGTCACAATTATCTGTATGATAGTAGTTGGGGCTGGTATTATTTTATTCGGATTCGGAAACGGCGGTATCGCTACCGGCATTTCTAATCTTTGGTCACATGGTGGCTGGTTCCCAAATGGTTTTTCTGGGTTACTACTCTCCATGCAAATGGTGTTATTCGCTTATTTAGGCGTTGAATTAATTGGGGTTACAGCGGGTGAAGCGCAAAATCCGAAAAAAACACTCGCAAAAGCAATCGATAACGTATTTTGGAGAATATTACTGTTCTACGTTGGGGCTCTATTCGTTATGATGGCAATTTATCCATGGAACGAACTTGGTGAGAAAGGAAGTCCATTCGTATTAACATTCCAGCAAATCGGTATCGCAAAAGCAGCAGGGATTATTAACTTTGTCGTATTAACAGCAGCTCTTTCTTCTTGTAATGGTGGTTTATTTAGTACAGGCCGTATGTTGTTTACATTAGCTCAGCAGAAAAAAGCTCCTGAAAGATTCGGTCGTTTAAATAAAAACGGTATTCCAAGTCAAGGAATTGTAGCAACAGCTACCGTCTTACTCGTTGGTGTTATATTAAACTATCTTGTGCCCGCAAAAGTATTTACATGGCTCACTAGTATTTCAACTTTCGGAGCAATTTGGACTTGGGGCATTATATTAGTCGCTCAAATCAAGTTCCGTAAAAGTCTACCTGCGCAAAACAAACAAAAGTTATCGTATAAAATGCCTTTATACCCAATAAGTTCATACTTCTCACTCGCTTTCCTTGCACTAGTCTTATGTATAATGGCGTATTCAGAAGATACAAGAATTGCATTGATTGTTGGCCCAATTTGGCTTATTGGTTTAGCTATCGTGTATTACATGAAAGGTTTTCATAAAATTGATGAAACACCTAATTCAAAAATTAGTTAAGCAAAACATCCCTTCCTTATTACTTGGAAGGGATGTTTTATATCTATATAAATATTTCTCAACAAAATTCACGGTATTTTTACAAATTTTTAATATTTTTTATGTTTTCCGTCTTTATTTTTACAGAAAAATAAATTACATTATTAAAGCACATATATTTATTATTAGGGGGATTCTTCTATGAAGAATAAAAAATGGATTACATTTTCTTTAGCAACAGCAATTACACTAAGTATAGGGACTTCGTTCATACCGTCTACTTATGCAGAAAGCTCTGTAGACCCAGCTCCTGAAATTGCTGCAAAAGTTGTAAATCAAAACAATGGGAAAAAAGTATTATTCGATAATACACACGGTCAAACTGCCGGAACCGCTGACTGGGTTATTGATGGTGGCTTTTCTGATTTCGGAAACGGTATTGCTCAAAATGGCTATCATGTAAAAGAACTACGTAAATCAACACCAATTACATACGAAGATTTAAAAGACTACAATGTGTTTATCGTTCCAGAAGCAAATATTCCTTACAAAAAATCTGAACAAGATGCTATGTTACAATACGTGAAAAATGGCGGTAGTATCTTCTTCATTGCCGATCATTATAATGCAGATCGTAATAAAAATCGTTGGGACTCTTCTGAAGTATTTAACGGATATAGACGCGGCGCTTGGGATAATCCTGCAAAAGGAATGTCTACTGAGGAAGTAAACTCACAAGCTATGCAAGGAGTAGAAAGCTCTGATTGGCTATCTGACAACTTCGGTATTCGCTTCCGTTACAATGCAATCGGTGATGTTTCCGCTAAAAATATTGTGTCACCTGAACAATCGTTTGGAATTACAAAAGGTGTTTCATCTGTAGCAATGCACGCTGGTTCAACTCTAGCAATTACAAATCCAAAACTAGCAAAAGGACTTGTTTACCTTCCAGAAAACCCGTCAAAATGGAATAACGCTGTTGATAGCGGTGTTTATAACGGCGGTGGTGTTGCAGAGGGTCCTTATGCTGCTATCGCTAAAGTAGGACTTGGAAAAGCTGCCTTTATCGGTGACTCTTCTCCTGTTGAGGATGCATCACCAAAATACGTTCGTGAAGATTCTGGCCAAACAAAGAAAACTTACGATGGTTATAAAGAAGAAAACGATGCTATCTTACTAGAAAACATCGTAAATTGGCTATCGAATAAAGAAACATTTACAAGTTTAGATCAAGTAAATGGTTTACAACTTGATCTACCTACCACTTTACAAACATTTGAACAACCAAGCTTATCAACTGAGCCACAACCTGAACCTTGGAGTGCACCAAATGCAGGTTATCAATGGTTTAATACAAATACTTTCAAACCAGGTTCATACGGTTATAACGGTGCCGTAACAGCAAACGACTACGTAGTTACACACCCTAGCACTCTACCAAACAATGAAGTGTTCCAAATCAAAATCCAAGTAAATAACTTATTACCAAACACAACATACACTAATTACTCTTTAGGTATATTCACTACTGGCGGTACACAAGTAGCAAAAGTTCAAAATACAAATGGCACTTGGCCATCTGCTTTTGGATATAGCAGTGCGTTCTCTTTCACAACAAACAGCTTAGGTTCTGCTGAGAAGATTGTAAATGTACAAATCAATCCAAATACGACTGGACAAGCAACGCTTCGTCTACGCCAAAATACGACAGCGAAATACAGTGAAGCTGTAACAATTGATAAGAAATAATGAAAAAGGCAATCCGCATACGGATTGCCTTCTTTTTATTTCTCTTCTTTTGAGAAAAACATCCTTGAAATAACGATACCTATACTACCTACTATTAAGAATAACACTGCCCTGATCATCATCGATACTTCTGGTAAGTCCAGAAGGAATAGCTTCCCTATCGTTACGACTAACACGACTAAGCCGGCATACAATATTTCATTCATATTTTTATTCCGTCCAAGCCAAACGGCAAATAATGCATATATCATCCATAATAATGATACTGATACGCTTATTATACTCCCATCTGTAGAAAGCACTTCACCGACTCTAGTAATTGCAATAAATACGATAACCATAAACCAATAGAGTGCTATAGAATAAACATATTTTCCAAAGCCCCTTAACACATCTTTCGCTTGTTTCATGCAGTAATAAAATGTACCTATTAAAATAATATGAGCAACAAACCCAGATGAAATGAAATGATCAAATGGACTAAAAATAGTCTGTATCATTCCAATCGCGTAAATCGTCGCACTAACATACAATTTTATTTGTTGTTTTACTTTAATAGCAGTCACCATACCGAGGAAACCTTGTAATAATAATACAATTGCTGCATTCACTAAACTATACTCATACAAAATCGCTAAACTAAATGCACCCATTGCGAAACCAAATAAAAGATTTGTAAATGTAGAGTGTCTATTCTTCCTATATTCAAACACGAACATAGTAGCGTGTACGAGTGCACTAATTATTAATCCCCATGTTGTAAATTCCGGTATTTTTGAAATGGCTAATATAAAGAAAACTGCATTCGCACTAAATATCGCCAAACGTGGCTCTAATATAAAACTTCTCTCCGTAAACATATGCCAAAATAATAGTAAGTGAATCAAACCATAAACAACCGTTAGCTGTACTTGTAAATCCTTTACTAACATTGACATAATAGCAAAGAAGACGAAAAGCACAATAGCAGCAACAGCATAAGAAATCATATATAAATACTGATAACGATTTTTCAACGCATACCATAACAAACTAAGTGTTAGTATCGTCTCATATCCAAAGAAAATATAAGGATTAGGAGTCGTACTATTTAATAAGAATGGTACGAAGAAAGCTCCTACCGCTACGAAGATAGTAAGATATTCCGATTGATATCTCCTCGCTACATAAATACCTAAAATGACCCATGCAATATTACATACAAATGCAACACTTGCTGGAATAAATCCATATAAATAATGTGCCGCAAATGTCGTTAAAACTATACCCGTTATACTTCCTCCTGCTAATACTAATCCTAACGCTTGCCGCTCTCGTTTTATTTGAATATCCCCTATATAATAAAAACCGATTGATAGGACAATACCAAACACAATTCGTATTGCTGGTGTTAATAATCCGGCATCTACCCCTGCTTTAAATAACCAGATTACTCCAAGTAACATAATGCCAACAAATATGCGTGGTAACCAAGTTTGGCAAAACTTAATAATATTAAATGGTTCTGGTTTAAAAGCAGATATATCTACTTGTTTTATCTCACGTTCTTGCACCGGCTCTTTTATTGTAACTACTTCTTCTTTTGGTTTTTCCTCTACCACCGTTTCAATATATTCTTTCTTTTCCTTCCTCACATGTTGCTGAGCATTTTCTACTTCTCTTTCTCTTTGTTTTGCTTTCAATTCAAAAAGTGCTTCTTGCATCGTTTCAATTGTCGTTTCCAGTGCTTCTATTTTCTTATTTAAATCCTCCTTCATACGCTCCCCCCTCACCATTCATTCGAAACCTATATATTACCAATTATCTTTATCATACTCTTAGTCTATTCATTTTCAATACCATTTTTCCCAAAAAAGAAAGGTGTTTTCCGAAATAGGAAAACACCTCTTACTTATTTCTTCTTATTGAAAACAATACTCACAATAACACCAATACAAGCACCTATAATAGCCGGAACAATCCATCCTACACCTTCTGTATAAAACGGAATGTATTTCAATACTAGTGTCCACTGATTCATCATCACATTTTTATTGAAAATATCGATCGCACTAAATACCGCTACAATCCCAACTGTTACTGCATATACGTATGCATACTTTCCAATATACTTATGAAATAACCCTAAAATAATAAGCGTCAATGCAACTGGATAAATAAATCCAAGAATCGGTACTGATACTTTTAAAATTTGTGTTAATCCTAAATTAGCTAAAATCATACTAACAAAACTTAATATAAATGCCCAAACTTTATAAGTTACTTTCGGAAATGCGCTTGCGAAAAATTGACTACAAGATGTAACAAGTCCAATTGAAACACATAAACACGCGATCGTAAAAATAAGACCTAATAAAACGACTCCACCTTGTCCAAATAACGTCGTCATCACTTGTGCTAATACGTTCGCCCCATTATCAAATGTACCTAACGAACCACTAATTGAACCAACATATCCAAGTATGACATAAATAATAGATAATAATAGTCCTGCACCAATTCCAGCAATACTCATATATTTCGCTAAATCTTTATCATCTTCAATACCTTTTGCACGTAAAGCATTTGCAATAACAATCCCAAAAATTAAAGCTGCTAATGCATCCATCGTTAAGTATCCATCTAAAAACCCTTGGAACATAGGAGCTTGTCCATAGTTTCCAGCAGCCTCTTTTACATTACCTACTGATGTAAACATGCTCTTTATAAAGATAAGGGCAATCATACCTAATAATAATGGTGTTAAAACCTTTCCGAACAACCCCATTAATTTAGACGGTGATAAACTTAACCAGTACACAATACTAAAGAAAATAACCGTGTAACATAATAAAACTATACTTCCTGATTCTGTGAAGAACTGACCTGGTCCCATTTCAAACGCTAAACTTCCTGCACGTGGTATACCAAGACCTGGTCCAATAAATAAATACACGATACACGGAAAAATAATGGCGAATGAAGAATGAACTCTACCCGCTAGCGTTTGAAAACTTCCTGCTTTTGCAATCGCAATAACGCCCAATATAGGAAGACCTGTTGCTGATATAATAAATCCTATTAATGAAACCCACACATGTTCTCCTGCTTCATATCCAAGGAAAGGTGGGAATATAAGATTTCCCGCTCCAAAGAACATCGAGAATAACATAAGACTAATAAGTAAAATTTCTTTTTTCTGTAACAATTTCATTTCTTTCTCCTTCTTTAATTCCATCTTTTATGAAATCAATTTCACATATAAAAAAGTGCAATAACCCGCTTCCTTACAAAGAAAACATAGTCCATAGTCTATCACAAAAGAAATACCCATTCTATAGCTATGTCCCTTTTCCAATTTCTTCTGAAAAATCAACCTTTATTGACTTATAATAGTTAATAAGGTAAAATATTAAATGTACAAAATTATTAACTTTGTTTTTGTTTGTGTCAGGAGGAAAATAACATGGAATCAGCGATACAACTAGAAAGAGAACAACAAAGAAAAAAGAAACATCCTCCAGGTTTATACTTACTCTTCTTTACAGAAATGTGGGAAAGATTTAGTTACTATGGATTACGAGGATTATTAACATTATATTTAACGACAGCTTTAGTAAGCGGTGGTCTTGGGTTTAGTCCCGCATGGGCACTCTCCATTTACGGATTTTATACTGGAGCCTGTTATTTCACACCAATGATTGGTGGATACTTAACAGACCGGTTCCTAGGTAGACGAAAAGCCATCACAATTGGTGGTATAACAATGGCAATCGGTAACCTTACACTATTTGCCATGCAAAACCAATTAGGCCTATACCTCGGATTAGCGCTTATTATTATCGGTAACGGATTCTTCAAACCGAATATCTCTACACTTGTTGGAGAATTATACGAAGAGAACGATCCAAAACGTGATAGTGCATTTACCATTTTCTATATGGGTATTAACGTCGGATCATTTTTAGCTCCACTCGTTTGCGGATTTTTATCAGAAAATTTATTCAAAACGACGGTTGATGGCGTTGTACATTACGGATTCCGTTACGGATTCTTAGCCGCTTCGATCGGAATGATCATTGGACAAATTTTATTTACAACACTATCAAATCGCTTCCTTGGTGATATCGGTAAAAAACCAACTCGCGATTTACAAACAACAGATGGACAACCATCAGTAGGAGATACACCGTTAACAAAAAAAGAAAAGCAGCGTACTGCAGTTATCGTCATTTTAACATGCTTCGTTGTCTTCTTCTGGGCTGGCTTTGAACAAGCTGGTAGCTCATTAACATTATATACAAACAAATTTGTAGACCGCTCTGTGTTCGGATGGGAAGTTCCAACATCTTGGTTCCAATCGGTCAATCCATTATTTATTATTTTACTTGCTCCAGTCATTTCAGCATTATGGGCAAAACTTGCAACTCGCAAGCGCGGGGATTTAAAAATCCCAACAAAAATGGGACTTGGTATGATCTTGCTCGGTATCGGTTATATCATTCTCGTTATCGCTACATTAAAAACAGGTAGCGATGAACATAACATTACAGAAAAAGCAAACTTACTATTTATCGTCTTTACGTATCTTTTTCATACGTTAGGTGAGCTATTCTTATCGCCTGTTGGACTATCAATGGTTAGTGCACTTGCCCCAGTAAAACTTGCTTCCTTATTAATGGGAGTATGGTTAGCAAGCTCAGGAATCGCCAACATTTTAGGTGGACAACTGGCAAGCTTCACAACTTCACTTGGATATGCTGAAGTATTTACCGTAATCGGAGCTGTAGCAATTGTATTAGGTTGTGTTTTATTACTAATTTCTAAGAAATTAGTGAAATGGATGGATTAAAAAAGATGAGGGATTTCCCTCATCTTTTTTTATGCACTCTTACCTTTTTCTATCGCTTGTACGTACAGCTCTTTATGTTCTTTATATTCACTCGGCACAAAATTCTTATAGAAGAATGCAAGCCAACTATCTCCTTTTTTATATCCTTCTTCTCTAATTTCTCCTGCTTTTTTATTTGATTTAAATCCTTCAATAAACCATTTCTTTAACGATTCATTTTTTTCATACTTAGCAGGAACTTTCCAATCATAGTTTTCAAATGCATACTTGTAGCCAGCCTTTTCTACTGCTTTTTTTGTAGACTTATAACCCTTTTCATAAGCTGTTTCATACGCCTTCACGTACACATCTTTCTCTCTATTTCCAGGGTCCTTTCCAGCTAGTTCCTTACCTGCCTTTTCCCCTAGTTCAGCTTGCTCTTTTTCAATTTTTTCTGTTCTTTCTTTATTCCCTACTTGGAAACCTTCTGCAAAGTTCGGCTTAAACTCCGGAGCAATTTGACTATCTTCCATCGTCTCTTGTGCTAAACCTTGCTCTTTTCCTTTTTCAAAATACGTTTTCTTCTGCTCTTCTAAAGACCAAGATGCAGCATAAGCAATTTTGAATGCTTCTTTATATGTATCTGATTTTCCAGCTAAATGTGATTCCGCATCATTTTTCCCTGCTTTAAAATCAGTCTCTCCACTTTTTTGTCCCTCAAGCTGCCCTTTTTCCATATCAGCTTGACGCTGTGCTTCCTCTCGCTTACGTGCCTCTTCAGCTACACGTTGTCTCTCTTCCTCTGCTTTTCTTTGTTCCTCCGCTACACGTTGTCTCTCTTCTTCAGCTTGACGCTGCGCCTCTGCGGCACGTTGTTTTTCAGCCTCAGCATTGCGCTGCGCTTCCGCTTGTCTTTCAGCTTCTACAGCACCATTATTGTTTTGACTAGGAGCTGGACTCGTTGCACCACTACTAGAAGCTGGTTTATTGTGATAATGATATTCCCCGTACTGCAATCCCCATTTTTCACAATTTGTACGACACGTATGTCCCCCATTAGCATCTGTACGTCCTGGATGCGCATAGGCTGAAATTGGAGCTATCAATAACGCTACACTTGTTGTTAAAAGAAGTTTCTTCAGCTGTTGTTTCACTCTTGTTCCTCCCAAAATCTTGAATTCTAACTTTATTATACATAAATAGAAAAATACTTAAATACCAACTAAAATATTCTATTATTTCTCAACATTAGTAAAAAAGAAGGTCAACTCTTTAAAGAGTTGACCTTCTTTTTTACTTTTTCGCCTTCGTTCCTAATAAATCACCAGCAACAACGTAACGCTTAGAATTATCCTTCACAGATACACATGTAATAAGCGTTATTTCATCTTTCCCATGATCCTCAACAACTTCCCACTTATCAGGCGTTACTTCAGATACAGCAGTAACCGCATATTCATATTCGTTTTCATTATCATACAAATAAATTTTGTCGCCTTTTTTTAAAGAGGCTACATCACTAAATAAAACACCTTTTTTAGACATGTTATGTCCTGCTAATGCATAATTCCCTTTTCCCATTACTTGATTTTCTTTTACTGTTGCTGCACCTGATAATAGGTTTTTCTCAGTAGAAGATTTTAAAACAGGAAGTTCTAATGAAACACTCGGGATCGAAATACGACCAATTACTTGTTTCTTATCTAATGATGCATTCGCTACTTCTGCCAAGTCTGGTTGATCAATTTTCGAAGCATCTACAAATTCCGTCTCATGTTTTTCATAATCCATTTTTTGAACAGCCTGTACATTTTCAGTCTGTTTCTTTTCAGCCTGATATCCATCATAAAATGGCTTTCCGATTAACACACCACCTACAACAAATAGAAGGATTGCTACTATACTATAAATTCTTTGCTTATTCATATACAATTCCTTTCCCTTACAAAATCTTACTCTATATAAAATGATAAGATAATATTGCTATATGTACAAGTGTAAGCTGAAAAGAAACCTTCTTGCCGATGCAAGAAGGTTTCTTTTTAAGCTAATTTATTTCTGTATAGTGATACGTGGAATACTGTCATTTGAATAAAGAAAATAGAAAATAGAATATACAATGGGTATCCAGGAAGATATTCATTAATAATAGGCGAAAAAGTTAAAAATCCAACTGCACAAGGTAACACAAACCATAACGATACAAATGTTGTTCGACAAGCTTTATCCGTAATGGCTTTTTCACGTTCATCTTCTAGTGGAAATAATAATGGATACATCCAAAAAGATAAATTCTTGTACTTTTTCTTTTGAATTCTATAAAAAATTGTAACTATAATAGCTCCAATAAATAATAAAATGAATGGCACTCCATTAAACCATACTTCAAATGGGAATCTCTCGTTTTTAATTATATCTGCCAACTCTGTAATAACACTATAAAATTCAACAAATGTCCAGCATGCTAAAGCAGTATAAAGCACATTTATAATATAAGAAAAACCAATCCTATTCATCCTCTTCCCCCTCCTTATTTAAAACAAACACATCTTCCATCTTTAACTGAAATACATCGCAAATCATAAGCGCTAATAATAATGAAGGAACATAATCCCCTTTTTCAATTGCAGCAATCGTTTGTCTCGTCACTCCAACCTTTTCTGCTAATACACTTTGCGAAAAATTAAACCGAGCTCTTAATTCCTTCACTCTATTTAAAATGGTCAAATTTACCACCTCTCATTTATATTGTATGCTAACCTTAACAAAATGTAAACTCTACTTAACATTAGTTTCATAAAAAAATCCAACTTTACATATTGTAAAGTTGGATTACATGTTAGTTTAAAATTGTAACTTTAACTGTTCTTCTGCCCCAGCTACTTGATGAACCTTTATCTGGCATTAAAACATCAATTCTGTGACCTTTAATAGCTCCGCCAGTGTCTGCTGCAATAGCAACTCCATACCCGTCAACCTTTACAGTAGAGCCTAATGGAATAACAGCTGGATCAACCGCAATTAATTTCATTCCTGGGTTTGCAGTTAAATTATAACCTTTACCACCTGGTCCCCATGCAGAAAATACTTGTTGACCTGGCGCATAACCATTTTCAGCTGGATCCGCTGTATAAGCTGTAGCTTCTACATAGATCTCTCTTCCACCAGCAGTTGGCTTCGAAGGCTGTTCAGGTTCTACCTTCGAATTATTATTAGCAACTGGTTCGGCTGGTTTACTAGCTTGTTCTTGCTTTTTCTTTTCAGCAATTTCTGCTTGTGCTTTTACTAAAGCTTCTTGCTCTGCTTTTGCAGCCGCTTCTGCTTTTGCACGCTCTTCCGCTGCAATTCTTGCTGCTTCTTGCTCACGAGCAATCGTTTCTTGCACTGCCTTCATGTTTGATTCGATTTTAGCTTTTTCTTCTGCAGCTAAATTAAGTTGGCTTGCAACCTGATTATATTTAGCTTGAACTGTTTGTAAGTTAGCTTGACGCTTTTTCAAGTTATCTTGCAGTTCAGCTTGTGCTTTTGCTAATTTTTGTTTGTCTACTACTAAAGATGCTTCTTTCTCGTCAATTGTTTTCTTATCTTCCTCAATTTGACGAAGGTCTTGTTCTTGTAGACGTAAAATCTCTTTATCAGCTTCTAGAATAGTAGAAACTGCGTTCATACGTTGTAGGAAATCAGCAAAGTTTTTTGACTCTACAACAACTTCTACTACTAAACTTGTATTTGAACTGTTTTGAACAGAAACCATACGTTTTCTCATAATGTCCTTGCGCGCAAGAACTTTATCTTCTAAAACGACAATCTCTTTCTTTTTTTGTTCAATCTGCTTATGTGTTTCATCAATTTTACGTTGAATAGCAGCTTGATCCTCTTTATTTTTTGCAATTGTATTATTTAAATTATGTAGTTCGTTTTCGATACCTTGAATTTCTTTATTAACAGCTTGCTTCTCTTGCTCTTTCTTTTGCATTTCTGCATCGTTTTGCTGCAATTGCTGTTGCATGTTGTTAAGTTTCTCGTCGTTTGACTCTGCTTTAACAGCGACTGTACTAGAAAGACCTATAATTCCTGCTAATACTAGACTACTGATTCGCTTAAAATAGTTCATAATCCGACTCCCTTCTTATACAGTTATACATGATTTATTTTACAGTTTGTTTACAATATCATTAAATACAGTTTATTTTTCATGACGAAAAAAAGGGAATTATGCATAAAATGTAATAGATTCTTAAATATTTAACAATTCCTATATTTAAAAATTATAAAAGATGCTAAAATCCAAATATAGAGAAAATATAACTTCTAAAGGCGGTTGAAATAAATATATGTTTACTCAAAAGAAATCACTCCAACATAAAATTGATCAATTAGAAAGTCGTATACAAGAACTAGAAGCAGAATTAAAACAAAAGGATATCGAACAACAAGAGACTATTTCTTCTATCCACGACCGTGTACAAAGCGTTGTTCAAGAACATAAACTTGTAAATAGCCAGCACCATACACTTCAAAATTTAGTTCAACGATTAAACTCATGTTTCGAAAATGTTTCAACGCGCACGACACATTCCAATGAATTGAATAACGAAATGTTACAAAAAGAACAAAGCTTAATTCAATCTATTGAAGAAATTATTGACTGTTCTAATGAAGGTAAAGAATCTGTTCACCGTTTACTTATTGTAATTAACAAATTAGGTGAACAATCTCAGCGTACGTCTAACAGTATGAATCATTTAAGTGAACGCTCAAAAGAAATCGAACAAATTGTAGAAGTCATTCAAAACATTGCAGCACAAACAAATTTACTTGCTTTAAATGCAAGTATTGAAGCCGCGCGTGCTGGAGAGCACGGTAAAGGATTCGCTGTCGTTGCTAATGAAGTAAGAAAACTAGCAGAAAGTACAGCGGAAAGTACAAAAAACATCGGCAACTTAACGAAAAAAATTCAAGAAGAAATTGAAAAAGCATACGATAATACAAAAGATAATTTACATTTAGTCGATGAAGGTGTAGAAATGAGTGCCGATACAAACGCTAGAATCGAAAATATTTTAATTATGATTCAAACGTTACAAAACGGTGCTACCAATGTTATTAAAGCTATCGAAAACCAAAAATCTTGTAATGATGATATATTACGAGAATTTGCTAATACACAACAAATGTTCCAAAAGTTAAATACTACTATTATGAATCACATTCATGATGCTGAGAAAGTCGATGTTCAATTAACGAAAAGTCTTGAAGAAACAGTAGTTTCTCATTAATAATAAAAATCCCTTATACTTTTATAAGGGATTTTTATTATATTTCGAATATTTATTTCTTCTCAATATTCATCTGTATCTTTGTTATAATGGACAAGTTATTTCTTTAGACTATTAAACAAGGAGGTTATTATGGAACAATTTCACTACATTTTAAAATATTTAATTCTTGGTCTGTTCCAAGGACTAACAGAACCCATTCCGATTTCTTCAAGCGGGCATCTCGTTTTAGCACAGCACTTGCTAGGACTAAAAATAGAAGGGTTTAGCTTCGAACTACTTGTTAATTCAGCTTCATTATTAGCTGTGTTACTTATTTATAGAAAGGACTTAATTCGTCTAACGAAGAATGGTCTATCTTATATCTTTACAAGAGCAGAGGACGCAAAATCAGATTTCTTCTTTATTATTTATCTTGTTGTTGCGACGATTCCAGCAGGTGTTATTGGTGTTTTATTTAAGGATTACATCGACCAGTACTTAAAAGGTGTGAAGATGGTTGGGATTTCCCTTCTTATTACCGCTGTCGGTCTCTGGATTATTAGAAATTTGCGTGGACGTAAAAATGATGGCGATCTTTCTATGAAAGATGCAATCATCGTCGGATTAGCACAAGCTTGCGCACTAATTCCTGGAATAAGCCGCTCAGGTGCAACAATTGTAGCGGCGATGTTACTTGGTATGAAGCAAGAAACAGCACTTCGTTTCTCATTCCTACTATATATCCCTGTTAGCTTAGGTGGCTTATTACTAAGTATTACAGACATTGCAAAAGATCCAAATCTAGACACACTATTCGTACCATATGTCGTTGCTTTTATCGCAACATTTATCATGACATATATTTCGTTAAAATGGTTTATGAACATTATGGCAAAAGGAAATTTAAAATATTTCTCTTTCTATTGTATTATCGTAGGTGTACTTACTCTTATTTTCTTATAAAGTGAAACTTACAAAGCGAAAAGCGAATCATTCTATTAAACTAGGAGGCATCGCTTTTTTATACCTTTATAATGATAAAGCCCCTCTTACTTTTTTGTGCAGTAAGGGGGGGCTCTTTTATGCGTATACTTTCTTTTCTTGACAATACAAACGAATAACATGTTTATTTTGTTGAAATACATCATGCGTTAGGCGGATAATAATAAAATTTCGTTTTGTTTGATCATCATGAACAAAAATCTGTTCTCCCTCCTGAAAATGCCATGCACTTTCAAAAGTTGTAATATGATCCCCACTTACAGAAAAAAGCTCATATCGCATATCTTGTACCCTCTCTCAACTAATGATAATCATAATATTCTTATATTAAATTTAGTATAACTTAATTCCATTGAAATTTGTAATTTTTTCTATTTCGAAATATTTTAATTTTGTTTTAAGGTTCTTTTAACGTTATAATGATAAACGAATTTTCATTGAAAGGAGCTTCATTTTGACTGCATATTTATTTCCAATAAAAACAGCATTTATTTTATTTCCTATTTTAGCGATGTTTCTATTAATCCCTTTTTTAATATTTAATTATCGCAAATATGGTTATTTGAATAAATGGCGTTCATTTATTTTATATTCACTATTACTCTATGTATTAAATGCTTATTTTCTTGTTATTTTACCTTTGCCACAAACATATGATACATGTAGCCTACAACCGGCTAATACACAACATATGCAACTCTCGCCATTTTATTTCATACAAGAGATTAGTAATCATACCTCGGCAATTTTAACGAAGCCAGCTACGTACTTCTATTTATTAAAGGAATCTGCGTTTTTACAAGTCGCTTTTAACGTTTTATTAACTGTTCCATTTGGTATGTACTTACGCTATTATTTCCGACGTAGTTTCTTACAAACAGCGTGCATTTCTTTTTGCCTTTCGCTGTTCTTTGAGTTAACACAAGTAACTGGATTATATGGTATTTATAATTGTGCCTATCGCTTATTTGATATTGACGATTTGTTTTTAAACACACTAGGCGGCGTAATTGGTTTTATCATTGCACCAATATTTACGTACTTCCTTCCGAAAACAAGCGAATTAGATATTCATATTGATTTAGAAACAAAACCAGTCGGATTTATTCGTCGTCTCATTGCTATGCAAATTGATTGGATTTTCTTATCTATCGTTGTACCGTTCATTAAAAACAAAGGGAATTCACTATTTATCGCTAACATCCAATCTTATACAAATGTATACGAACTCCTTTTCATTACATGTTCAGTCTTCATTTACTTTATTATCATTCCATACTTTACAAATGGAAGAACAATAGGAAAAGCATTGCTTCGGATTTACATTAAAGGCCAGGCAGAGCGTATTACACTAAAAGAATTATTCATCCGCTACGGTATATTCTATTTCATTTTAGGTGGAATCAATTATATTCTTTCGAGTAGCTCTATCTTAAATCTTAAAGAGCCTTTGGTATTAGTAGTTATATTATTATTCCAACTCGTAATTAACGGTCTATTTATTATTCATGTTTTATTACATGTATTTAGTCGTGATAAGTTACTATTTTACGAGCACATTAGTCACACAAGAAATGCGATCATACTAAAAAAAGCTGACAAGTAATACTTTGTCAGCTTTTTTTCATAATCGTAAATAATTTTTCTGTGTAAGGATTTGAAAACACTTCTGCTTCATCTAGTAACTTTCTCACCTTTAGAAACGAATGCATTTCCGGATATATATTTTGTAATTTTTCGTACGTTAACGTATGCATTTTCCCCCAATGCGGGCGCCCTTCATACTTTAGAAAAATTTTCTCCACCTCACCAAAATAAGCAGCATACTTCATACCTTTATACATATGAACAGCAATGTACGCTGAATCCCTTCCGTATGCTGGACTGAGCCATATATCATCACTTTTCACATAACGACATTCAATCGGAAAGTGTACTTTATACTTTTTCTTTTCAATAAGATTTGATATTTCTTCTACAACGACCTGCATATACTTTGACGGAACACTATACTCCATTTCATAAAATGGAACTGCACGAGATGTAGCAAATACTTCATAACTCGGACCAATTATTTTTGTATTCGGTACAGCTTTAGCTGATAATCGACTTACTCCTTTACTTATAGAAGGAAACCATTTACATCCTTTAGATAACAAAGAGAACATCTTATTTTCAAGCAACTCTACCTTGAGTTTATGCCATTTCAAATCACTTTTTTTACCCGTCGTTTCATTTGTAAATTTCACTTGTACTTCATCTGAATAAGGAAAAACGAAAAATTCAAAATGGCGATTTTTTTTATATTCTTCTAGCTTGTTCATTACAGTAGATAATGACTGTTTTTCACTTTTATAAACAAGTGAATAGGCTGGAATAACCTTCAATTTTATTTTTACAATGATACCTAACATTCCAAGCGATAACTGAAAGCCTCTCCAATATTCCACATTCTCAGTTTCCGAACAAACTATACTCTCACCTGTAGATAAAACTGCAGTAATCTCTATCACTTGTGTTGATAAACTTCCAAAGGTAATACCCGTTCCATGAGTCCCTGTACTAATCGCTCCTGCAATTGATTGTGAATCAATATCCCCTAAATTTTCTTGCGCATAACCTTTTTCTGCAAGTAACTTCCCTAAGTCATGTAGCTTTGTTCCTGCCCATACTTCGGCAACCATCTTCTCTTCATCAATATTCACAATACCTTTCAATTCATCTAAAGAAATTAAAATTTCTTCCGTCTGCACAAGAGGGGTAAACGAGTGTCCTGAACCGACAACGCGAATTTTCTTCCCTTCTTTTCGTGCAAGCTCTACAACTTCTACTACATCTTGTATACTTTCTGGATACATCGTATAATGCGGTGTTCCTTCTACATTCCCTGTCCAATTTCTCCATTTTTGTCCCTTTATAGAAAGCATTGGCCATCCCCCCGATATGTTGAATACTCCCCAACAATCTCTCCTTCTTTCACACGATATAAAAACGGAAACCGCTCACATAACTCTCCAGCTTTACTATGACGAAACAAGATAGCATCTCCTATCTCTACTCGTTCCTCACCGTTATAAAAAATTGGTGTTTGTACTTCACCAGCGCCTTCTAAAGCTAATAGTTTGGCATCATTTGGCCTCCAAATCTCAGGTTCTTTATCTTTCCCGATTGCGCCTGAGGCAATATATCCACCACCTAGACAAGTGTAAATAAACGGGGCTGGTTTACGCACAACTGGTAAAGCAAATCCGACAGCTGGATGAAATTGCACCTCTTTATAATAATCAAATAGCTTCGGAGCATAAAAAGCAGAGCCTATTGTAATCTCCGAAACTGCATTATCTTTCTCAGTTGTTTTTATGCTTCCTGTGCCTCCCCCATTTACAAACCTTAGTTCAATACCTAGTTTTTGGATTTCTTTTACGATATGTCCTCTTCTTCCTTTAACCTCTAACACCGATTTCTTCTTTAAGTACGAAATCACTTTACTTTTCACTCGTTGATTCGGTATGTGATCTCCTACCCCAGCAATTTGTGCTTCATATCCCATGACACCGTCTAGTATTAAAAATGATGATTCCTTCAATCTTTTTACTATTTTCAAAGCACCCTGCACATCTTTTACCGGTGATCTTTTGACCCCAAAATGAAGCTTAAAAAAACGACTACTCATATCAATATCTAAGCAAACACGAAAACATCCTTTAGACTTCTCAGCAATTTTTTCTAAATAAACAATATGATCTTCACAATCCACCATACAAGTTATAATGAGCCCTTGCTTTGTTAGCAAACTTATTTCATGTAACGCCCTATCATCATAAGCAGGATATCCGAGCAATAAATCATTGAATCCTTGTTCAATTAAAAACAAAACTTCCCTAGGTGAAAAACACATAATACCTTGAAAACAATCGTTTGCAGATAAAATCTTTTGCATAACCGGAACAGAACGTAACGATTTACTCGCTATACGAATCTTCTTATTCCCACTTAATTCTATAATCGATTGAATATTTCTATCTAAAGCCACTTCATCCAAAAATGCACACGGTAATGGAACCTCTTTAAAAATTCCTCGATCCACATTTTTCTCTCCTCTTTTCAATATGTCTTATACATATTGGAAAGAAAGTTGAAATTTCCTCTACAAAATAAAAAAGTTTCTTCCTATTAAGAAGAAACTTTTTTAGGACTATTTCATAGAAATAGTTGCCTCTACTGGATAATGGTCAGAGTAATCATTATATGTATATTTTTTAAGCCATGATGTAACAGTCCACTGTGGAGATTTCGGTTGTAATACTTTATTCTCTATAAATGACGGATTCGCATGGTCCTTACTTGCGATAATATAATCTAAATACTCGGCAGGGCTATCAGGGAAATTATATTTTGCTATACTGTTCGTCGTCGCATCCCAAGTTGCTGTATGTCCCGTATAAGATGGAATAGAAGCGTGCAATGTTTTGAACATGGATGCGTACTCTGAGTCACTATTGTTCTCTGCATTTATTTTATTCACGTTCATATCACCACCAAATAGGACGTACTCGTCATTTGGTATATTCTTATTTTTAATAAAGTCTTGAATTTCTTTTAACTGATTTGTACGTACAGATGCAGGTGAAGTTTTTCCGCACATACTATCTTCAGCCTGCAAATGCGTCCCGATTACATGAACGAAACGATCATTCTTCTTAATTTTTGTGTATACAAATCCTTTATTTGATAAATTATCTGGCCCGCATCCTTTTGCAAATACATATTGAATCTTTTCAACGATTGGCCATTTACTCACGATTGCAACGCCCCCATCTTCAGGAGTTGAAGATGAATAGCTACCTAACGTTTTATCCCATTCATTTCCGTTACTACGACCTAATACCGCTGTTTGATTTGGATATTCTTTCTTCAAATTCCCTAACAAACGATCTGATGCGCTATTATCAAACACTTCATTTAATATAACAACGTCTTGATTCTTTATATAATCTGCCGCCCCAATTAAATCAGCACGCTCACTTTGTCCCCAGTTCGGATATAAATTTGTTGATAGCATGTACACATTATGTGTCATCACTTTCAAAGTATTATTTTGATTTGTAGACGTTTCTGCTTGAGCTGAAGATCCTCCGTATAAAACTCCTAAACCAATCCCAAAGCTAAGTACACCTTTTAGCAATTTTCCTTTCACGCTTCATACCTCCATGTATTAGTTATAAAAAGGCCAAATACTCTATTGTGAGATTTGACCTTTTTTTAATACTTAACGATCTCCGTACGTATCAAACCAAAGCTGAATGTATCCGGCAGTAACACGTTGTGCATCCATTAATCGCTTACCTGTCATTGGTGTGACTTCAGCGCGCCATTTATCTGCATATTCTTGTGATACAGCTGCTTTTACGAACCAATCTTTCGTATTATCATTTACAATGCCAGCGTAATCTTGTTTCGCTGCTACTGCCGCGCCATGAATCCACTCTTCTGGATTTGTACCTTTCCAGTTCCAATACCCATTTCCATCCGTTACTTTATAATTATCTTTTATCGTATCTACAAAGTTTTCATATTTAGAATGGAATCCTTGTGGGTACGAAAGATTTGTAAAGTTTGCCGCATGCATCGGTTGGTTTACATCTCCTAAATAATGAAGAGATAATCCTAAATAGAAGAATGCTTGTTTCATATCTTTATTTTTATATGATTCACCAGCTAATTTAAAATATTTAGCTCCAGTTTCTTTTGCTTGCTTTGCAAATGGAATATATGTTTTTCCATTGTCTGGATCATAGAAATGTGAAGCAAATGTGCTATTATCATAATAAGGATTTTCATAGTCAGCAGCATAAATACCATTTTCTAATTCCGTACGCCATTCGTTTACTTGTGCAACTCGATCTTGTTTTACAAGTGTTGTATTGCGAGACATAATATCAATCGCACGGTTTACAATCCATAAATGAGAGTTTACACCTTCTTTATGTTTATCTTCAGCAGACCAACGGTGAACTATTTTTATTTTACTTCCCCCATCATTTTCATGAGCAAATGCAACGCTTTGTAAAGGGGCTACTAATGTAATAGCTGCTGCTAAAGCAAGTACTTTCTTTTTCATCTGAAATCCTCCATTTTATAATTGAATTATTGTAAACTTTTTGTTAGGATCCTATGATGTCGTCCGGTTAACCTATGACTAGAATATCCCACCTTTCACGAAATATCTATTACTAAATTAAAATATGCAGATGTTCATATCATTATAACTTTATACATAGTGAATATAATGAATGAATGCACTTATATTGTAATAAAGTATTGTTAAGCTACTACAAATGATTGTCTAAACTAATGTAAAAAAAGAGTAAAGCATACACATGCTTTACTCTTTTTTTCTATTCGATAATATACTTGGCAGTTGTACATTAACTGCCAACTTATGAATAAATCCAAACACTAATCCAATCCCAATAAATATGTATAAGATTGTAAATATCTTTCCGAAATCAGTTTGCGGACTAAAATCCCCATCACCGACAGTCGTCAACGTGACCACACTAAAATATAAAGCGTCAAGAGGACGTAATCCTTCAACTGTACTATAAAAAATTGTACCAGATGTTAATGTTAAAAATGTTAATACGAATAATACTTGAAATTCTTTATCTTTCCACGCTCGTAAACAAGCTTTTAGCATCCGTTTCAATGTCAACATAAATGAAAGCATTAGACTACCCCTTCCAAACAAAATACCTGTAGTTAAAGGAAAGTCTATCACCTTTCTGTATAGAAAAAAAGTAGCCCTCTTCTATTTCTAGAAAAGGGCTACTTTTTACTATTCTCTATTATTTAGGTGAAACAAGAATTTTCACTTGTGTTTTATCTTTTACAAGTGCTTCAAATCCTTCTTCAACAACTTGATCTACTGTGATTTTTTTCGTAATTAATTTCTCTGCTTGAATTTGGCCAGAGCTAATTAATTTAATAACAGCTGGGAAGATATGACGGTATCCAAGAATACCGATAACTTCTTTTTCTTTTAGTACAAGGTTGTTTGGCGTAATTGTCGCATCTTTTTCCCACACACTAACAATTACAGTTTGTCCTTCAAAGCTTGTACTTTCAATCGCTTGACGAAGTACTACTTCAACACCTGTTACTTCAAAGCTCACATTTACACCTAAACCATTTGTTAAATTACGAATTTCTGCTAGTACATCTTGAGTAGCTGGATTTAATACGTAATCCGCACCTGCTAATTTTGCTAACTCTTGACGTTCTTTAGAAAGTTCTACTGCAATAACAGGAGTTGCTCCTGCTGCTTTAGCTGCTTGAATGACAAGAAGTCCAATTGGACCACAACCAAATACTGCTACAGCTTCCCCTTCTTTTAATTTACTTTGACGTACTGCATGAACGGCTACTGCTGCCGGTTCTACAAGTGCACCTTGTTCATACGTCATTTCATCAGGAATATGGTGAACCATATCTTCTGGTACTACTGTATATTCAGAGAAACCGCCGCCTTCTCCGCCTAGACCGTGGAAAACAAGTTGTTCACAAACATTGTAATGTCCATGTTTACAAGCTTCACATTTACCACAAGAATAAATAGGTTCTACAACGACGCGATCTCCCACCTTATGAGAAGTAACGCCTTCACCGATTTCAACTACCTCACCACTAAACTCATGACCTAAAATAACCGGTGCTTTTACGTGTGTTAATGGGTGCTCTTCTGTTGGAATAAAAATAGGTCCTGCTAAATATTCATGCAAGTCTGTTCCGCAGATACCACACCATTTAACTTTAATCTTAACTGCTCCTGGTCTTACAGTTGGTTCTGGTACTTCTTCTACTCGTACATCACGTTGATTATGCCAAAGTAGTGCTTTCATTTTATACATCCCTCTCTACGTATATACTTAACCTGGTGAAGTTTACAAATCTATTATAATACTTTCATCCATATATTTCAAAAAAACAATCTCATTTCCACTAAATTTTAACAAATAACGTTCAATATTTTGTCACTTTGTACTTTTTCCCACATCTGTTAATGCTAATTTCATTGCGGTTGAAATTAGCATTATGCCATAATAGCATAGGAGAGGTGAATATCGCTTGAAATATTTTATTTACTTTATTGTTATCGTAGCGTTTCTAGATACATTTTCACAATTACCTATTATGAGTACGTTCGCTCAAAGTCTGGGAGGATCTCCTCTTATTATTGGACTAGTTGTCGGTATGTACTCATTCGCTAATATGATCGGTAATATTATTGCTGGCGCTGCTGTCGATAAATTTGGTGCAAAAAAAATACTTTATATAAGCATGGGACTTACAAGTTTCATAGTCTTGTTATACACCGTTGTTCAAAGTGGTGAACAACTATTAGTTGTTCGCTTTATGCACGGCTTTAGTGACGGATTTTTAATTCCTGCTGCCTTTACGTTTTTATCAAAACAAACAAATGCAGCAAGACAAGGTAAGGCAATGGCTCTATCTGGTGCTGCTGTTGGAACAGCGGCAATCGTAGGACCGGCGTTCAGTGGAATTATGAAAGCAACTGCTGGTATAGAGTGGGTGTTCATTACCATTTCTATTTTAATGGTCCTTGGTACAATCGTATCTCTATTCTTCTTACCAAATAACGTATCAAGAAAAGATACTTCAAGAACACAAATGATGAACAAAGAAGATATGATTGAACTATTGAAATCAGAACCTTTATTACAAGCATATATTGGTGCTTTCACGCTAATGTTTTCACAAGGAATTGTCACGTATATGCTACCAGTGAAAGTTGAGGCATTAGCACTTAAAGCATCTACAACAGGTATGATGTTAAGTGTATTCGGAATTACTGCTATCCTCTTCTTCTTGCTGCCAACAAATCGTATTTACGATCGATTTAATCGTTCAAAACTCATGCTAATTGGTATTGCAGTAATGGCATTCGCGTTATCTTTACTTGGATTATTCACAACAAAAGGTATGCTCTTTATCGTTATGATGATTTATGGCATTGGATTCGCTATCCTTTTCCCATCAATAAATGCGTTACTTGTTGAAAATACGACAGATGATAAGCGCGGAAAAGCATTCGGATTGTTTTATGCTTTCTTCTCATTAGGAGTTGTTGCTGGATCCTTTACAGTTGGTGCAATCGGGGCATCCCCTAGCGCCAGCTTCGTTATCGGAACTGCATTCTTATTAACATTTGCCGGTATGATTTACGTAAGAAGCAAAGTAAAAAAGACAATGATGGGTTAATTCCATCATTGTCTTTTTTTAATGATAAGCTCCTATTCAACTTTTAATTTTCAATAATCCGTATTTAATAAACAATATGGCATTATATTTTTCATAGAGATAATACAATGGGTAACAAAATAAGAAGAAAATAAGTACAGTTGGTATATCGTCTATAATAGAAAAATATTTTACTAGTAATTCCTTAATACTCTCTCCAATTATAATAAACAGTGGAATTATACAAATTGCCGCTAATATTAAGCATGGTGTGATCCTCATTTCTTTTAGCCTCACCTTACAGTGTGGACACCTGAATGAAAAAGGATGCGGGAGATCCATAATATGTTGCGCAGTAATATTCTCTTCACACTGTGGACATTCAATTATTTCTTTCATTTAACTCACTCCTTTCTATCCATAAAAAAGAGCACTATCTAATAGTGCTCTTTTTTGCCAAATATATTACTTTTGTGTGTAGCTAAGTAACAATGTAAATAAATTGAATGGTAAAGGCAATACTACATTTCTTCCTTTACAAAAAAAGTGTATAAATACCGACGATACTTCGACAATTTCCTCGGAAATATTTCCTTCTCCAACATAATTTGATACACTACATATGAACAGACACTTGTATTACATAAGCTAAAATAATAACTTACTGTACAAATTGAAAAGCACATTCTTCATAGGAAGAATGTGCTTCTATGTTATTAACGTTTAATCCAAACAGCGCCTGCCGATTTATCCTCTGCCTGTCCAACAACTTGGAATTTAAGTCCAAGGTTTGGAACTTTTCTTCCTGCGTCTGCAATTTGTTTGTTACTATATACTTTTGAATCATCAAAAGTTGTAACACCTTGTAATCCAGAATAGTTAAACTGTCCACGTGTTAATGAATTTGCACTCCATGCTGGTGTTTGATCAAATGAAAATGCAGCGTCTGCAATTTGCATACCTGTATTACCGTAAGTTGGTCTTCCGTTTAAATTCCCAACAAATGCCTCTGGATGAGAATCTACCACGCCAAGAAATCCTTCACCTGGATGCACCCCAACCCAGTTATCTTTGAAGCTATCATCTGCATACCAAACGACAAGACCTGTATTATATACTGGACCTTTTCCTGCTTTTAATCCGTTATCTGACCCCGCATAGTTTCTCCACTCTAAGTAGTAATAATGAGCTTTCTTTTCTGTCCCATCAGAAACAACAAAACCTTTTAAATTCATTTTAGATTGTCCTTCTGCATCATCAGAAAATACAACTTGTCCATCAACAGTTACATTTACATTATCCATCGCAAAACCTTTATATGTTACAGCTGGATCTGTAATATAGTCGAATTGCAGTTTCACTTTTTTCCCTTTAAATTGACTTAAATCATATGATTTATCAATCCATTTTCCACCTGTTGTATCTTTATCTTCTTGGACTATTTTTTCTCCAAGTCTATCAATTAATGTTTTCGTTCCATCTTCTGTTACTGCATGCACTTCGACAAAATCGCACTCTGCTTCTAACTCATAATTTGCTTTATAATCGAATTTCGCATTTGTTCCTTTTGTTAAATCAAAGAATGGTGTTTCTAATGTTGTATGCATATCATCACCTCTTGTACTATAATATGCATGTTTTCCCAACTCAGGTTTAATCGTTTCAACACTTTTACCTGGCAAGTTAACACGTACAACGCCTGGACGATTGGATTTCGTAACACTTTGATCGATATATGTAGGAACTCCTACACCACGCTTAATTTTATCGTAATCTACTTCTAAAATTTTTGCCCAGTTGCCACCCATATTCTTTTGTAAGAAGTCTTTATTTTGTGGTGAAAAACTAGTTGGCTCTGTTCCTGCAATTTTCCCTGTCCAACTACCTCCACTCATTAATGACCAAGCTTCGACAGGTGAACCAGTTCCAGTATATTTCGTATCATATTCATCTGGTAAGCCAAGGTCATGTCCAAATTCATGCGCAAATACACCTACTGCTCCATCTTCTGGTTCAATTGTGTAATCATGCGCCGCTACTTTTCCACCAAAGTAATCTACCTTTGATTTCGTACCTTCAACCGCTACTGGATCTATTGCTAATTTTGAACGATGTGACCAAATTGCATCATCACCTAATTTACCGCCACCAGCTTCTTGACCAACACCAGCATGGATTACCATTAAATGATCAATTACACCATCCGGTTCATTTTGATTTCCATCACCATTTGTATCATATCTATCGAATTGATCAAATTGAGATAAATCTAACCCTTTCTCAGCAGCTGCATGTAAAGCTTCTTTCACTAAATCACGTGCGCCTTTTGGTCCTTTATTATCGTGACCACTACTACCATCAGCACCGTAGTCAGACGCTTTTCCAGGAACAGTTAGCCATTCCGTTACATATCCATCTGTCGTATAACTTCCACCAGACTGCTCTTCATAATATTGTTTAAACGTTTTTACTTTTGAACCATCAAATAATGTGTACGGCTCATTACCAAATAACATTTTTTGATAATGCTCTCTACTAAAGTCATTCGAATACATATACCCTGGCGTTTGATCAATATTATTATGCTTATAATCACTAAATTCAACGAGTAATACTAATACTTTATCAGTTCGAACAGACCCTTTATATGGCGCTTGCTTTGCTTTAGAAGTTGGGACTTGTCCATTCAATTGTTTTTTATTTGGTTCTGGTTCTGGTTTTTGCTCAGGACTCACATTTTTTTCAGTTTTCTTTACTTTCTCCTTTTCCTCCATTTTTTTCTCTTTTACTTTTTTCACGAAATCAGATGCCTCTTTAGCAGTATCCGCTGGTAGGATTTCTTTATTTGCCTGATCGCCTTGTTTCTTTTCAATATACTTTTCTACAGCTTTTTTCGTCTCTTCTTTAGAAGATGCCGGATTAATTGTTCCTCTTTCCTTCAGCGCTTCCGCTAAACGATCTTCTTGAATTAAATTGTAATCCATTGGTGTTGTAGATACATTGTCTTTCTCGTTTACTGACGTTTCTGCATACGCTAGCGGAGTACTCATTACAGATGTGCATCCGATAATTGCCGCAATTGCTAATGATGACAACACTTTAAATGGCGCTTTTCTTCTCATTCTATTTCTCTCCTTTTGTATATAAAACTTAAAATTCAGATAAATAAGTGCGTTTTTGTCGAAATCTCTGTTTACTACCCTCCCTATATAAAAAAGCATAATTCTATAAACGTTAAGCTTTCTGTTATAGAATCATGCCCTCCAGTTTTCTGGTCAGACCCTCTATCTTCTTATATCAAAATATGAAAAATAAAGAGTGATTTGTATATATTAAATAGTTTATATAACAAATTTAAAAGACAATATGCAAAATTGCATGAAAATTCTTTTAAATAAAAAAGAACCCTAGTCAATTAAACTAGGATTCTTGATTTTCTATTATTTCTCTTGTGTTTTTTCCCAATCAGCTAAGAATTTTTCAATTCCTTGGTCCGTTAATGGGTGCTTCACTAATGAAGCAATTACGTTTGCTGGGATTGTTGCAATATGTGAACCGTTTAATGCTGCTTCAGTTACGTGAACACTGTGACGTACAGATGCTGCAATGATTTCTGTTTCAATGCCGTGAATTGCAAAGATCTCTGCGATTTGGCGAATTAAGTCCATACCGTTATGGCCGATATCATCTAAGCGACCTAAGAATGGTGAAACGTATGTCGCACCAGCACGAGCTGCAAGTAATGCTTGAACTGCTGAGAATACTAATGTAACGTTTGTACGAATTCCTAAGTCAGAGAATGCTTTTACTGCTTTTAAACCTTCTGTTGTCATCGGAACTTTTACAACAACGTTTGGAGCAATTTTCGCTAATTCTTTTCCTTCTTCAATCATTTTATTAGCTTCTAAGCTAATTACTTCTGCACTTACAGGACCTTCTACAACGCTGCAGATTTCACGAATACGCTCGTGGAAATCTACACCTTCTTTTGCTACAAGTGATGGGTTTGTCGTTACTCCAGCTAATACGCCTAATGCATTTGCCTCTTTAATTTCGTTAATGTTTGCTGTATCAATAAAGAATTTCATTTGTTATTCTTCCTTCCTGGTTTTCATTTTATATTTATTTGTTTTTCTTAATAAGCTCTAATTCAATCGGAATAGATTTGTCCACTTTTTTACCTTGCGTGATCTCTTTTGCTGTTTGCATCGCCTTCTCCCCGATTAATTCCGGTTTTTGAGCAACTGTTGCAGCCATACGCCCATCTTTAACCGCCTTTACAGCATCTTCTGTTGCATCAAAACCAACAACGACTACATCTGTTTTTCCAGAAGACTTCAATGCTTCAAGTGCCCCTAATGCCATTTCATCGTTATGCGCAAACACGGCTTTAATATCACCATTTGCTTGCAAAATGTTTTCCATAACAGATAATCCTTTTGCTCTATCAAAATCAGCTGCTTGTTTTGCAACTACTTTTAAAGACTTATCCGCTACGTTATGGAATCCTTTCCCACGCTCACGAGCAGCAGAAGAGCCAGGAATTCCTTCTAATTCAGCAACATTTGCTCCCTCACCAACTAATTCACGAATGTAATCACTAGCCATTTGACCACCTTCAATATTATTAGAGGCAATGTGAGAAACAACTTTACCTGAATTTGCAACGCGGTCTACAGTAATAACAGGAACATTCGCTGCATTTGCCGCACTTACTGCTGAAGCAACAGCATCTGAATCGGTTGGATTAATAACAACTACATCGACACCTTTTTGAATTAAATCTTCAACATCATTTGTTTGCTTTGCTGCATCATTTTGTGCATCAACAGCAATTAATTCAATGCCGCTTTCTTTCGCTTTCTTTTCTGCCCCTTTTTTCAAAGTCACAAAAAATGGGTTGTTTAAAGTTGAAACAGAGAATCCAACTTTAATAGTTTTATTTCGACCTTTATCGCTAGAATCCTTTGCCCATTCTGGTGGTTCCATTGAACAACCAGCAGTAATGACCATAATACATGCAACGAGTATAAGTAACCATTTCTTCATGAACTATCCCTCCATTACGCTTCTTTTCGACGATCAATTAATACAGCTAGTAAGATTACAAGTCCCTTTACAACTTGTTGGAAGAAAGAAGATACACCTAATAAATTTAAACCGTTATTTAGTACACCGATAATAAGTACACCGATGAATGTACCAACGATCCAACCTCTTCCCCCAGAAAGACTTGTTCCGCCTAATACAACTGCTGCAATTGCATCTAATTCGTAAGAAGTACCTGCAGTTGGCTGTGCAGAATCTAGTCGTGATGTTAAGACAATACCTGCAAGCGCTGCCAAAATTCCGGAAAGACCATAAATCATTACTTTAATTCTCGTAACATTAATACCTGATAGTGCTGCTGCTTCTTCATTTCCACCAATTGCAAATGTACGGCGACCAAATGTCGTTTTCTTCAAAATGAAGTACAGTACTGCGAAAGCGATCATCATTGTAACAGCTGGTACCGGAATACCGAGAAAATAACCGCGTCCAAACATTTGGAACATTAAATGATCACCAAGACCAGTGATCGGACGTCCGTCCATATAAACAAGCGTCAACCCACGAAAAATAGTCATTGTTGCTAACGTCGCAATAAATGGAGCTACTTTTCCCTTCGCAATAATGATACCGTTTACAATCCCCATTACAAGACCAGCCAATAATCCAACTGCCATTGCAAGAAACGGATCCATGCCACTTGCCATCATTCCAGCAACAAGTGCACTTGCTAATGCTAAAATAGAACCTACCGATAAGTCAATACCCCCTGTTAAAATTACAAAGGTCATTCCGAATGCAATAAGCGCATTAATCGATACTTGACGCAGTATATTAAATAAATTTGGAATTTCAATAAATGCTGGATTTAAAGCTGTAATTACGACGATAATTAATACTAAACCGATTAAAGAACCAAGTTGTTGTAATACATTCCCCTTCTTAGCCATTCTTACTCTCCCCCTGTAGCTAGTGCCATAATAGACTCTTGTGATGCCGCATCTTTCTCTAAAATGCCTCCGACTTTTCCTTCATGAATGACAAGAACACGATCACTCATTCCTAAAACTTCTGGAAGCTCAGATGATACCATAATAACGGCATCGCCTTGCTCAGTAAGCTTATTCATAATAGAGTAAATTTCTTTTTTCGCTCCAACATCTACGCCCCTTGTTGGCTCATCTAAAATGAGTAACTGCGGGTGGATACCTAGCCATTTTGCAATAACAACCTTTTGCTGATTTCCACCAGAGAGAGATTTCACTGCTTGCTCTCCACTAGATGTTTTCACATTAAGGAGCTTCATCATATCCGCTGCAAACTGTTGTTCTAGTTCGTTACTTAAGACACTTCCCTTTGAAAGACTCTCTAAATTCGGTAAAGCTAAATTTTCTCGAATTGAGAAATCTAACACTAACCCTTCAGATTTTCTATCCTCTGTAATAAAGGCTATTCTTTGTCTAATCGCATCTATCGGACTATCAATCTTTACTTCTTGTCCATTTATGAAAATTTGGCCAGAATCTAAAGGTTCGTATCCAAATATCGCTTTCATAATATCTGTACGGCCAGCTCCCATCAAGCCAGCAACACCCAGGATTTCACCTTTTCTAACTTGAAACGAAACATTTTCAAACTTCCCTTTTTTCGTTCCATTACGCATTTCAAAAATAACATCGCCAATTTGACTATTTCGTTCTGGGTAACGTTCACCAATGCTGCGCCCCACCATCATACTCACTACTTCATCAAATGATGTTTCCGGAATGAGTCTCTTTCCTACGTATTCCCCATCACGTAAAATCGTAATGGCATCACATATTGAAAAAATTTCTTCCATTCGGTGTGAGATATAAACGAACGAAACGCCTTCTTTACGTAATTTATTAATGACAGTAAACAACGTTTCAATTTCACGATCTGTTAATGCAGCTGTCGGTTCATCCATAATAATAACGCTCGCGTTTGTCATTAACGCTTTCGCAATTTCGATAATTTGCTGTTGTCCAACCGATAACTCTCCTGCCAACATAGCGCCTTTTACATGTAACCCTAACTCCGCTAGTTGCTGCTGCGCAATCGCGTTCATTTGACGCGTACGCAAAATACCTGTCTTCCCATACATTAACTCTTTACCGAGAAACATATTTTCAGCTACTGTTAAATTTGATAATATGTTCAATTCTTGATGTATAAATGCAATACCGTACTCTTCTGCTTCTTTCGAATTTTTAAAAGTTCGTTCTTGTCCATCAATCGTGATTGTTCCACCATCTCTTTTATATACACCTGTTAAAATTTTCATGAGCGTTGATTTACCCGCTCCATTTTCCCCCATCAATGCATGAACTTCTCCTGTTTCAATCATAAACTGTGCATGCTTCAAAACAGGATTGCCATTGAACGCCTTTGAAATATTTTTCATTTCAATACGCATTCTCATCACTTCCCTTTATTAAAAAATTACGCCTGCATGTAAAATTACATTGGCATAAGGAGTAGCCTCTCCTGTACGAATAACCGCCTTCGCTTTCTTCGTATGCTCTTTAAATTGTTCATGAGATACATATTCAAACGCTGGCTCTATTAATTTCAGCTCAATCTCCTTATTTACTTCCACATTATTATTAATGACTTCTTCTGCTAACGTCACTTTTTCAATTGCCATATCATCAGCTACCACTTGCAATACGTCTAAAAAGCTAGGTTTTCCAATCTCAACAGCTAAATCAATTCGTTTTACTCCGTCAGGAATCGGTAACCCGCAGTCTGCGATTACAATCGTATCTGTATGCCCAAGTGAAGCGAGGACTGATGCAATCTCACTGTTTAATACACCGTGCCTTTTCATCCGACAATCACCTGCACTTCACGCACTTTATCTCTCGTTGGCATACCGCCTTGCGCCCCAAGCTTCGTTACAGAAAGGCCACCAGCAATATTCGCAAAACGAATTGCTTTTTGAAGTGCTTCTCCTTCAGAAAGCGCAACTGCTAATGCTCCATTAAATGTATCACCAGCTCCAGTCGTATCTACTACATCAACAGCAATGCTAGGAACATGTACAATCTCCGTCCCATTATGGAAACGTACACCGTTAGAACCTTCTGTCATCAATAGTTTATTTGGATATTTAGCTAGTAAATCTTCAATTGGTGATGTGAAATCATCTAATACGATGCGGCACTCATGTTCATTTGGCGTAATATAAGTTGCCTTTTCTAAAATATCTTCTGATAACACTTGTGCTGGCGCTGGATTTAACATAACCGGGATTTTGTGTTCCTCACAAATAGCCAATACATATTTTACTGTTTCAAGTGGAATCTCTAATTGAAGAACAACCATATCTGCTTTTATAAGAAGATCTTTTGAACGATCTACAACCGACTCATTTACAAGAGCATTCGCTCCTTGCACGACAACAATACTGTTATCCTCTTCTGCTAAAACGATATGAGCAATTCCTGTCGCTGTATCTGTAACCGGTACCACATAGTCGATAAAAACACGTTCATTCTCTAAATTTTTCCTAACTATAGTTCCATAATTATCGTTTCCTACCGCGCCAACCATCGCTACATTTGCACCTAATCTAGCTGCAGCAACTGCTTGGTTGGCTCCTTTCCCTCCTGGAATTGTATGAAATGCTTCACCAATTACTGTTTCCCCTGCTTTCGGACGTTTTTGTGAAACGGCCACTAAATCCATTGAAATGCTACCTACTACTGCAATATTTGGCATCTATTTCATCTCCTTACTTCGTTGTATTTCGTTCTATAATTTCAATCGGTAATCGATAATGTTTCTCTTCTAATACGTTTCCTTCCATCTGCTCTAACAATAGCTCTGTTGCAATTTTCCCCATTTCATAAATTGGCTGTGCAACAGTTGTAATGGATGGATACATCATCTCTGTTAAAGAAATTCCATCAAATCCGATAATTTGTAAATCATTCGGAATAGAAATCCCCTTTTGAAGTGCAGCCTTTACAATACCTATTGCAATTAAATCATTTCCAGCAACAATGCCATCAATATGTGGGTATTCTTCTAATAATTCCACCGCTACACGCTCACTATTAGCTGGATCAAATGTACTCTCTGCGATCATATAAGAAAGATTATTTTGCGTAATAACGTCTACAAAACCTTCAAAACGTTCATTAGCGGTGCTTACGTCACGCGGTCCGCGAATATGTGCAATATGTTTACAGCCTTTATCTATTAATAACTTTGTCGCTGCCTGACTCCCTGCATAGTTATCTGCATATACAGTAGGAATACGCTCATTAAACATACGGTCAATTGCAACAACTGGAACAGACAACTTCATGTAATTAACACTATTTTGTGGATTTGTTGCTACAATAAATCCATCCACATTATTTTGCCTAAGTACATCAATATATTGCTTTTCTTTCTCTAAACTTTCATCAGAGTTACAAAGGACAACTGTGTATCCTTGCTTATGCGCTACATCTTCTACGGCACGTGCAACTTCCGGAAAGAATGGATTCACGATATTGGGAACAACTAAGCCAATTAAACGAGATTTTTTATTATACAGTGAACGCGCTACTGTACTAGGTTTATAATCTAGCATCTCAATTGCTCGCTCTACTTTCTTTAATGTATCTTCATGAACATATCCATTTTTATTTAACACTCTGGAAACGGTCGCAACAGATACTCCCGCTAATTTCGCAACGTCTTTAATCGTACTCATTCTCTTCCCTCTCCATTTCATGTAACCGTTTACAGAAAATAATATAACGCATTTCTAGAAATACGTCAATCATTTCTCATGAAAAAGCTTTTAAGGTTATACTCAAAAAAAAGCACCGCCATAAGGCGATGCTTTTTCATTACGAATATGATACAGTCTGTTCTTTTTCCTCTGTAGCTGGCTCTTCAGCACCTTTTTTACGATCTGATAGCTTAATCTTCTGTAAGAAAATCGTAAAGATGGCACCTACCACGATAAATACTAATCCTGTTAAGAATACAGTATGAAGTGAATCTACTAAAGAGTTTTTCAAGATTGGTACAATACTATTAGCAAATGCTTCTGGCATTTGTTTTAATGCCTCTGGACTAAATAGCATCGAATATAAACCTTGTGGGTCTGTATGAATCATATCTTTAAATTTCGTTACCATTTGTCCCGCTTCTTTCGGGAATGTATCTAATACAGGTACTAAATTCTTCGTTAATGTTGTACCTGAAGTGTTATTCATAATTGATCCTAAAATTGTAATACCAAATGTTCCACCGATTTGACGGAAGAACTGACTTGATGATGTTACAACACCAAGGTCTTTTTTCGGGAAACTTTCTTGTAACGCTAATGTTAATGTTGGCATTACAAGACCCATTCCTAAACCGATAACCATCATATAAGAAGTTGCAGTTAATTTAGTTGTGTGCATATCCATCGTTGTTAATAACCAGAAACCACCAGCCATAATAAGCATTCCTGTAATAATTTGTGGTTTTACACCAACTTTTAATACAAGTTGCCCGCCGATAATACTCATCACAATCATAGTAATCATCATTGGCGTCATGATTGTTCCTGATTCAGCAGCGCTTACTCCTACAATTCCTTGCATAAAGAATGGTACGAACATAATCGCACCGAACATTCCGATACTCATAAAGAATCCAATCGCATTCAGTAATGTAAATGTGCGATTTTTAAAGAAATGCATCGGTAAAATCGGTTCTTCTGCTTTCGTTTCAACGATAATAAAGCTAACAATACCAATTAGAGCTAATGCAAATAACCCGATAATTTGCCAAGAATCCCATGGGTAATCTTTCCCGCCAAACGTCAATGCAAGTAATAAACTTACAACACCGAGAATCATCGTAAAGATTCCAGCAATATCAATTTTAATCGGTCCTGTTTGTTTATGTGACTTTAATCCCATTGCAATAAAGATTGTTGCTAAAATACCAACTGGTAAGTTAATGTAGAATACCCATCTCCAGTTCACTGCGTCTACAATCCAACCACCAACTTGTGGTCCAATTACAGAAGCAAGACCGTATAACGCACCAAAAATACCTTGCCATTTCGCACGTTCTTTTCCCGTGAACATATCTCCAATAATAATCATAGCCATTGGCATCATAATACCGCCACCAAGACCTTGAATACCGCGGAAAATAATTAATTCTGTCATACCATTTGCCATACCACATAACGCTGAGCCAACCATAAAGATAACTAGCCCTGTTATATATACGTTACGACGACCAAGTAAATCCGCTAATTTACCTGCAATTGGTACAACTGTTGTTGATGTTAACATATAAGCTGTTGTTAACCATGTCATTAAGCTTAATCCGCCTAGTTCACCGACGATACGCGGCATTGCTGTACCAACGATTGTTCCATCTAATGCAGCAAATAGCATCGCGATTATTAAACCGATTAACAGCAACTTTCTATTTACGTTTTCTTGTTGCTCCATGTAATCTCCTCAATTCCTCTTAGTTATTCTCTTTTTTCTCTTGTGTCCCGCAAATAATTGTTTCTAACTTCTCAAAGAGGCGTAACAAATCTTCTCTTTCTTGTAATTCTAAATGTGAGAAATATTTTGCAATATGCTCATTACGAGCGGTCATTGCCTCTTCTACTCTAGCTTTCCCCTTTTTTGTTAACTCAATGATGACAACACGGCGATCATCTTTGTCGTGATAGCGTTCTACAAGCTCTTGGTCAATTAGGCGATCAATCATCACTGTAATTGCACTAGGCTTTACATACATCTTTTTCGCTAATTTTGTCGCTCTTGAAGCACCGTAATGATCTAAAATCTTTAAAATATAAAACTGCGGTGGTGTAAGTCCTGTTGCTTGCATTTGTTCTAATAACTCCGTCTGCATTTTCTTTCCAATCGAAAAGGCAAGAGCTTGAATTTTATCGATATGCGTCATATCATTTGGCATGTTATCCACCTCTTATTTAAACAATAAAATATTTAACGTATTTAAATATTAATCCCACGAACAAAATCCGTCAACACTTTTTATTTATAAAAACGTTTACATTTTTGTCACAAAGTTGTATAATTTTCGACGAAGTTAATATTGACAGTCACGGAGAATCGGAGTATACGGCTATGAATCATAAAAAAGGAAACTTTTTTATATTTCATGGCCTTTTTATATTCTCTCTGCCTTACAACACTTCGAATTAATTAGGGGAGGATTTTCATTTTATGTTTTTTACACAATTCTTTAAACCTGCGCCCCACGCAGAACGCTTACCAGCTGATCGCGTTGATAGCGAATACCGTAAATTACGTTTACAAGTATTCTTAGGCATCTTCATCGGTTATGCGGGTTATTACTTTGTTCGAAAAAACTTTTCACTTGCAATGCCATACTTGATCGAACAAGGATTTAGTAAAGGGGAACTTGGGGTTATCCTTTCAGCAGTTTCTATCGCTTACGGATTAAGTAAATTTCTTATGGGTATCGTATCCGATCGTTGTAATCCTCGCTACTTTTTAGCAGCTGGGCTATTTTTATCAGGTATCATTAATATTATTTTCGGCTCATTTTCTTTCATTACAACGAGCATTATACTTATGTTTGTACTTCAGTTTTTAAATGGATGGGTACAAGGTATGGGATGGCCTCCTTGTGGTCGTACGATGGTTCACTGGTTCTCTATTAGTGAACGTGGTACAAAAATGTCTATTTGGAACGTTGCTCATAATGTCGGTGGCGCGCTGATGCCTTCTCTTGTGACATTAGGCTTATACTTCTTCGCAAATGACTGGAAGAGTATTTTTTACTTCCCAGGTATTCTTTCAATTTTAGTTGGTATTTATGTATTAATTACGATGAGAGATACACCTCAATCTTGTGGATTACCTTCTATTGAAGAACATACTGGAGAATATCCATCAGATGAAAAAGTAAAAGATCGAGAACGCGAACTTTCAGTAAAAGAAATTTTATTTACATACGTACTAAACAATAAATTTTTATGGTACATCGCTATTGCAAACGTTTTTGTTTATTTCGTACGTTACGGCGTTGTAGACTGGGCTCCTACTTATTTAGTAGAGGAAAAAAGTTTCACACATAGTAGCTCTCGTACAGCTTACGCTCTATATGAATGGGCTGGTATTCCAGGTACACTTCTTTGCGGATGGATGAGTGATAAACTATTTAAAGGGCGCCGTGCACCTGCTGGTATTTTATTTATGGTTGGTGTATTTATCGCCGTTCTTGTTTACTGGCTAAACCCTCCTGGTAATCCAATGGTTGATAGTATCGCACTTGTCGCAATTGGATTTTTAATTTATGGACCTGTTATGTTAATCGGCCTACACGCACTAGACTTAGCACCAAAAAAAGCTGCTGGAACTGCCGCTGGTTTAACTGGGTTCTTCGGTTACCTAGGTGGAGCTACTTTTGCTAGCGCAGCTATGGGCTTTATCGTAGATGCATTCGGATGGGATGGCGGATTCATCTTATTACTTGTATCTTGTGTACTTGCAATGTTCTTCCTTGCTCTTACTTTAAAGACAGGATCTGCAAAACAAAAACAAGCTTAAGTACTAATATTATTCTTATCAAAAAAAGAGAGGCTGTTCTTTCCAGAATACCTCTCTTTTTTCTACATATAATACTTTTTTCTTACAAAAGATTTATTTCCCTCACACATATATGTTAACGTTTTCAAATTACTTCAACTACTAATACAACTGCATTCATTTTTTGTATAAAGAGATTTTTGAATATTTTATCAACTTTTCCTTGTCAAACATTGTCAATCTATATTAAAATAACAACATACAAAATATTTAGTCTTTTCAGAAAAGATGGAGGGATAGCCATGAAGAATCCACTTCTTCGCATTGAAAACTTACAGACTTCCTTTCGCATACAAGATCACTATCATGCCGCAGTAGATGATGTTTCGTTAACTGTCCATGAAAATGAAATTGTCGCGATCGTTGGTGAATCAGGTTGCGGAAAAAGTGCACTTGCCCTTTCTATTATGCGACTGCATAATGAAGCAAATACAAAATTACAAGGGCAGCTTAACTATAGAGATAAGGATCTACTAACTATGTCAGCCGCAGAGATGAACAAAGTACGCGGATCAAACATCGGTATGATTTTCCAAGAACCTCTTACAGCACTTGATCCTCTCATGACAGTTGGAAAACAAATCGAAGAAAACTTAGACTACCACACAAGCCTTTCAAAAGTTGAAAAGAAAGAACGCACCTTAGAACTACTCCATCAAGTTGGTATTCCAAAACCAGAACTTACATATAAACAATATCCACACGAATTATCTGGCGGAATGAGACAAAGAATTGTTATCGCAATTGCAATTGCTTGTAACCCGGCACTCATTATTGCTGATGAGCCAACAACGGCTCTTGACGTAACCATCCAAGCACAAATTTTAGACTTACTAAAATCTATTCAAGAACAAACGAAAATGGGCATCATTTTAATTACTCATGATTTAAGTGTTGTCGCAGAAACAGCCGATCGTATCGTCGTTATGTACGCCGGACAAGTTGTAGAAACAGGAAAAGTTGAAGAGATTTTTAATAACCCTCTTCACCCATATACTCGTTCTCTATTAAACTCCATTCCATCTGCGTATGGTGAAAAAGAAAAATTGCATGTAATTCAAGGGGTGGTTCCTTCGTTAGCGAAGCTTCCTCGCACAGGTTGTCGCTTCCAAGCTCGAATTCCATGGATTAGACCTGATCAGCACGAGGAAAATCCAATTTTACATGAAGTAAAACCAGACCATTGGGTGCGTTGTACTTGCTACAAGCATTTCAACTTCCAAGATAAGAAAGGAGATGACGTAACTCATGGCACTGCTTAAAGTAGAAGATTTAAAAGTGCATTTCCCAATTAAAGGTGGTTTCTTCGGCCGCACATTAGATTACGTGCGTGCTGTCGATGGTGTAAGTTTTGAATTACAACCGGGTGAAACATACGGGATCGTTGGTGAATCAGGAAGTGGCAAATCAACAACTGGTAAAGCAATTATGCATTTAACGAAAGCAACAGAGGGTAGCATTCATTTTAATAATAGAGATTTAACAAAGTTAAGTCGCTCTGAGCTACGTGAACAAAGAAAAGATATTCAAATGATTTTCCAAGATCCGTATTCATCGTTAAATCCGAAGAAACGTGTTCTCGACATTATTGCTGAGCCTCTTCGAAATTTTGAGAAGCTCTCACCTGATGAAGAACGTAGAGCAGTTCAAGAATATCTTGATAAAGTTGGTCTAAATCCAGAGTCAATTTATAAATATCCACATGAATTTTCCGGTGGACAAAGGCAGCGGATTGGTATTGCACGCGCTCTTACATTAAAACCGAAGCTTATTATCGCTGATGAACCTGTATCTGCGCTTGACGTCTCTGTACAGGCACAAGTATTAAACTTCTTGCAGGATTTACAAGCTGAGCTCGGACTAACATACTTATTCATTAGTCATGATTTAGGTGTAATTCGTCATATGTGTGACCGTATCGGTGTTATGTATCGCGGACGCATTGTCGAAGAAGCAACTAGTGCAGAAATTTATAGTAATCCGCAACATATTTATACGAAGCGCCTAATATCTGCAATTCCTGATATTCGTCCTGAAAACAGAGAGAGACAGCGCAAGCTCCGTCAACAAGTAAGCTCTGAATACGAGAAATCATACGAAAATTATTTCAATGAAAACGGTCGGGCTTATGATTTAAAACCAATCTCGCCAACGCACCGGGTGGCATTACCATAAGGGAGTGATAAAACATGTGGAAGTTTATATTACGGAGATTTTTAGTGATGATCCCGCAATTATTCGTGTTAAGTGTACTTGTCTTTCTACTAGCTAAGGCAATGCCAGGCGATGCCTTAACTGGCAAAGCAATGAATCCAAAAGCGGATCCAAAAGTGATTGAAGAACAGCGAGAAAAGCTTGGATTAAATGACCCAGTTACAACACAATATGTTCGCTGGATTAAAAATGCAGCCCAAGGTGACTTTGGTATTTCCTATGCACATAAAATGAAAGTAACCGATTTAATTGGAGAACGACTTGGAAATACAGTATCTTTAGCACTTGTCATTCTTATTCTTACTTATTTAATTGCCATACCACTGGGAGTTATAAGTGGGCGTTGGAATGATACATGGGCTGATCGACTCATTACCCTTTACAACTATCTAGGTTTTGCTACACCACTATTTATATTTGCACTAGTTATGCTCTTCCTATTCGGATTTAAGTTTGCAATATTCCCAACCGGCGGTAGCGTAGATCCTCAAGTTGCAACAGGTACATTTGCTTACTATTTAAGCAAATTGAATCACATGCTACTACCAGCTTTATCCGGGGCATTAATCGCAACAGTTGGTACTGTTCAATATTTACGAAGCGAAATTATTGATACGAAACATAAAGATTTTGTTCGTACAGTAAGAGCAAAAGGTGTTCCAGAATCAAAAATCTATTCTAGACATATTTTACGAAATTCATTCTTACCAATTGCAGCCTTCTTAGGCTATGAAATTACAGGATTAGTTGGCGGTGCCATCTTTTTAGAAAGTATTTTTAGCTATCCAGGAATTGGACAACTATTTATACAATCTATCTCTCAACGTGATTTTAGTGTAATAACTACACTCGTTATGTTTACTGGATTTGCAACGTTACTTGGAACTCTCCTTTCAGATATTATTCTAAGCATCGTCGATCCACGTATTCGTATTGATTAAAGAAAGGAGATGACGTTATGTTAGCAAACCCTGAAAAACAAACTGAAGTTATTCATTACGAAAAAAGCCCTTCTGGTTTCTCTATTATGTGGCGAGAACTTCGTAAAGATAAATTAGCAATGTTTTCACTTATTTTCCTAGCAATCCTATTAGTAGCAGTCTACGCAACATCTTTTATTATGAAACAAGAAGATATTGTACGAGTTGATTTATTCGCTATTTATGCTCCTCCCTCTGCTGAACATTGGTTAGGAACAGATTACGGAGGACGCGACATTTTCGGCCAACTTATTATTGGTACACGTAACTCCTTTACAATTGGATTAGCAATTACTATTCTTTCTTGTTTCATTGGCCTTTCAATTGGATTAATTGCCGGGTATTTTGGAGGAGCTATTGATAATATCATTATGCGCATTATCGACTTTGTTATGGTTTTACCATTTTTAATGCTTGTAATTGTATTTATTACACTTGTTCCTACATTCAATATTTTTACTTTCATTTTAATTATGAGCGTGTTCTTATGGACAGGAAAGGCCAGATTAATTCGCTCAAAGGTATTAACTGAAAAAGAACTAGATTATGTCTCTGCATCAAAAACTTTAGGTACGCCAAACTGGAAGATCATTCTTTTCCAAGTACTACCTAACTTAAGTTCCATTATCATTGTTAGTGTTACATTAAACCTTGCTGGAAACATTGGTATTGAATCTGGTCTAACCTTCTTAGGATTTGGTCTACCAGAAAGTACACCAAGCCTTGGTACACTTGTTAGTTATGCTAGAAATCCAGATGTATTACAAGAGAAATGGTGGATTTGGTTACCCGCATCAGTCATGATTTTAACATTGATGCTGTGTATAAATTTTATTGGTCAAGCGCTACGCCGTTCGGCCGACGCAAGACAAAGAAAAGGATAAGGGGTGGACGAAATGACAAATAAGCCAAAGTTTTTCAAAGTATTAAGTACACTTGCAGTTTCAACATTACTACTTTCAGCATGTGGGGGCAGTGGTGGTGGTAGTGAAAAAACGAGCAGCACAAAAAAAGTAGATACAAATAAATTTAGTACATCTGTTAAAAATGATAAAAAAGAAGTTAAAGATGGTTCATTAACATATGGTCTTGTTTCTAACACACCATTTGAAGGACTTTTGAACTTCGCTGTGTATGAAGGAGATCCTGATAACCAAGTCATTACCATTTTCGATGAATCTTTATTATCAAATGACGAAAACTGGGAATACACGAATGATGGCGCTGCTACATATGAAATTTCTAAAGATAAAAAGACAATTACACTTAAAATTAAAGATAATGTAAAATGGCATGATGGAAACCCTGTTACTGCTGAAGATTTAGAATACTCTTATCTTGTAATTGGTAGCAAACAATATGCCGGTTCTCGCTATGACACTCAAATGCAAATGATTGAAGGTATGGAAGATTACCACAATGGAAAAGCCGAAAAAATTTCAGGTATTAAGGTAACGGATCCGAAAACGATTTCGATTACGTTTAAAACACCGAACCCTTCAGTGAAAACTGGGCTTTGGACATACCCTCTTCATAAGAAATACTTAGGAGATGTACCAATCGATAAATTAGCAGAATCTGATAAAATCCGTAAAAACCCAATTGGTTTCGGACCTTTTAAAGTGAAGAAAATCACGCCAGGTGAAGCTGTTGAATTTGAACGTTTTGATGATTATTATGGCGGAAAACCAAAACTAAAAAGTATGGTTTTAAAAGTTGTTAACCCTTCTGTTGTTAACGCGTCCTTAAAAAATGGTGATATTGACATTGCTGAAGTAAGTGCAGATCAGTATCCAAATGTAAGTACATTAAAAAATGCACAATTAGTCGGTAAAACTGATTTATACTATAGCTATATCGGTTTTAAATTAGGCCATATGGATAAAGAAAAAGAAGAAGTAGTAATGGATAAGGAGAAATTTAAAGATGTTCGTGTACGTCAAGCAATGGCGTATGCTATCGATCGAAAAGAAATTGGTGAAAAATTATATCACGGCCTACGTTATCCGGCTAACTCACCAATCCCACCATCTCTACCAAAATATCATAACAATAAAGCTGGTGCCTATGATAAAGATATAGAGAAAGCTAAAAAATTATTAGATGAAGCTGGCTATAAAGATACGAACGGAGATGGATTCCGTGAAGATCCTAATGGTAAAGAATTTAAAGCTAATTTCTTATCAATGAGTGGTAGCGATGTAAGTGAACCACTTGCAAAATTCTTTATTCAATCTTGGAAAGACATCGGCCTAAAAGTAGAGCTTCTTGATGGTCGCTTACATGAATTTAACTCATTCTACGATATGATTAAAAAAGATGATCCAAAAGTTGATCTTTTCGCGGCAGCTTGGGGAACTGGATCTGACCCAGATCCTTCTGGTATTTGGGCTAAAGATGCAGCGTTCAATTACCCACGTTGGGCTACTGAAAAAAACACAGAATTATTAAAACAAGGTATTTCTCCAGAAGCTGCTGATGAAAAGTACCGTAAAGATGTCTACGATAAATGGCAAAAATTAGTTCATGACGAAGTACCATTAATTCCACTTCATTATAAATTTGACTTAAAAGGTGTAAATAATCGCGTAAAAGATTATAAATATACACCAGAAGATCAATACAAGTGGGGTAAAGTTAGCGTAACAAGCGATAAAGCAGAAACAGAGAAATAAGAAAATAGCTCCTAGCACTAAGATACATGCTAGGAGCTATTTTTTATTTATAATACTTCTCTTGCTATTAATAACAACCAATTCCTTTCCTACTCTAAAATTAAAAGATTTGATGAACCATCTTTATTAAAATAGCTAACGTAACAGATGCAGCAAATCCCCCTAAACAAATAAGACCGACACCTTGGCTATATGATAAATTTTGAAATGCTTTCATCTTTTTCATCCTCCCTCTCTCCCCTTCGATATGTTTATTTTACCAATGGAATAATTTTCATAACATCGATTTCACTAACAACTAACTTACAAATTTGTAAGTTAACAATTTCCCTTTAAAGTTATATATCTAGTATGTCCAAGCTCTCTCCCTTTATACGTCAAAAAAGACCTCGCATTATATCAAGGTCTTGCTTACACTACAGAATATCTCACTCAATTTATTTTATAATCATCACTGGGCATTTCACTCGTTTTGCTATTTTATGACTTACACTACCAAGCACCATCTCTTGCAGTGTATTTAATCCTCTACTTCCAGCTATAACAAGATCTATATCCCCTGTATTTACATATTGAACGATCGTATCTCCAGGATCACCATGTAATATCGTAATTGTATAAGAAATGTTCTCTTTCTTTAATAAACCTTCAATCTCTTTTAATTTATCTTTTCGACTAGCCGATATCGTTTCTAAATCTGTTTGGCCTTGTATAATATCTGATTTTGCCGTTCTATTATCTACTACGTACACAACTTCAACATTTGTTTCTTCACTACATTTCGCAATATATGTTGCATGTTCCGCTGCTCGAAGTGCATGTTCAGAACCGTCACATGCTAATATAATTTGTTTGTACATATGCTGAATCCCCTTTTCGTTATCCTACTCGTATTATATATTAAAGCCCCCTAAAAAGGAGGCTTCTAACTAGCAATTCTTTTATTATAAGTAGCTAAATTTGAAATGATCTTCGAGCTTCGTTCATTTAATCCCGTTATACTTACTTTCATGTCACTTTGTTCATACTTCATGATAACTTTATCAATTGCGGCTACTGCTGAATCATCCCATACGTGTGCATGGGTAAAATTCAACTCAATTTCTTTTACATCTTCATTGAATGCAAAGTTATTTATAAAGTCTGCTGTAGATGCAAAGAAAAGTTGACCATGAATTTCGTATATTTTCTTATTTTCAATATATAAATGTTTCACGTGAATCTTTGCCATATTGAATGCAAATAAAACCGCACTAATTACTGTTCCTATAATTACACCTAATGCTAAATTATGTGTAATTAAGACAATCACAACTGTTACGATCATAACAAATGCGTTTCCTTTTGGTACTTTATGAATCGTTGTTACAGAGTTCCAATCGAATGTTCCGATTGAAACCATAATCATAACTGCAACTAAAGCTGCCATCGGAATATGAACGACATAGTCACCTAAAACGAACAGTAATACGATTAAAAATCCGCCCGCTACAAATGTTGATAAACGACCTCGTCCACCTGATTTAATATTAATAACAGATTGTCCAATCATTGCACATCCTGCCATTCCTCCGAAGAAACCAGCGACAATATTTGCAATACCTTGCCCACGTGCTTCTTTATGCTTATTACTTTCCGTATGCGTCATATCATCTAAAACTGAAGCTGTTAATAAAGACTCTAGTAAACCGATAATTGCAAGCATAACTGCGTACGGTAAAATAATCCCTAATGTCTCAAGTGTAAAAGGCACGTCAGGAATGCTAAAGAACGGTAATTCCTTCGGCAGACTTCCCATATCCCCGACTGTTTTTAACTGTAATCCGCTCATAAGTGCAATACTTGTCACGATGATAATTGAAATAAGTGTAGACGGTACCGCCGTCGTAATACGTGGAAATATATATATAATTGCAAGTCCTAGTGCGACAAGTGCATACATTTGCCAAGTTGCATTTTTAAAATGCGGCAATTGCGCTGTAAAAACTAAAATTCCAAGTGAATTTAAAAAGCCACTCATAACAGATTTAGGAACAAACTTCATAAATGAGCTCAGTTTGAACACGCCAAAAATAATTTGGACAATACCCGTTAATATTGTTGTAGCAAATAAATATTGCAAACCGTGATCTTTCACGAGCGTTACCATTAATAATGCCATTGCACCTGTTGCAGCTGAAATCATTCCAGTTCGTCCGCCAACAAATGAAATGGTAACTGCAATACAAAAGGCTGCATATAGCCCAACGGTCGGATCCACGCCTGCAATAACAGAGAAAGCAATCGCTTCAGGAATTAACGCTAAAGCAACGACAATTCCTGATAGTACGTCCCCTCTCACATTGGAGAACCAATCATTTTTTATCGTTTGAAACAAAATACCACTCCTCTACTCTTTTATCCCGCATTAACGGGCAGTAAGATCCCCAACTCAAAATTCAGCGGAAGCAAAGATGTTAGGTGGGGATCAACTGCCCATAAAAGCCCGATTGGTTCAACTAATAATCAGTGAGGGATGAAAAAAACTCCCACTGATTAAAGTTTCACTTTATCATTTGATTTTCTCCATAAGAAAATCTAAGCCGACTGCACGAAGGCTATTATATAACGAGTAGAGAGATTTTTGCTATGTAAAAGTTTCCTAAAGAAAAGACGCTACCTTAGCAGCGTCTTTTCTCACTTTATTAATGTCCACCGTGCCCTTGACCACTTTCTTGCACAATCTCTAACCTCTCATCCAATATACCTTGTGTTTCAAATGAAATATCACTCGTACTTCCTAATAAGAAGCCGTGGTTATACGGTCCACGTGTTGGGTCATCTTTAAACTTCGGCTGAATACTAGCAAGAAAGTCATACACTGGTTGTGAAGCTTTACCTTCTTCTAATAATACAACAGGGGCATGTTTACCCATATGTGAAAAAGGTGCTCCCGCAACTGCTAAGTCTGGTGTTTTGCTTGAAACAAATGATAAACCGTGACCTGGTTTTGTGAATCCCCAGCCAAATTTCGTTTTTTCATCTTTAAATTTCGCAAAAGCAACCGAATTTTCTGTTGGAGTTTCTCCACTAATACGCGTTACTTTCCCGTATTTACTTAACTCTTTTTCTACAGTTTTTGAAATAATTTTTTCTGGTCCTAATACATATATATTCGCTTTATCTTTTCTCATCTTTAATGCCTCTATCGTCGCTTCTGGCACCTTATCTTTATCTGTATATAAAAGCGGTTCTGGCATATGAGAGATCCAATTCACAGCTGGTGTTGTATATAAACGTCCTTCTTCCTCAGACGAACCGATAATAACACTATTTGGGTAGCTACCTGTTATATCGGCATATTCTTTATCCACATCTTTAGCAAATATAGCTGGATCCGTTTCTTTAATTTGCTTTACTTTATACTCTTTCAATTGCTCAAGGATAGATGCACCTACATCCCCCATCACCATAATTTGTGTTCCATCTTTCGTTCCGAGCGGATTTAATCGTTTTATTTCTTTTAATGTCCTTTCGGGTACCTTTTCTTTTTCTATAAATAAAATCGGCCCGTTATTCGGATGATGAATAAGATCCGCACTCGCAATACCTAATTGCCACTCGTTTACTGGTACTAAAATAATAGCGCCTGGCTGATTCTCTTTATGCGTTGCTGGCCATATCGTTTGCGAAGTTAGTACTGCCATTTGCAGCGGATCGTTTGTGTTTAATCTCGTTACATTTTTTAAACTTGTCGTTAATAAATCATTCGATGCACCTTCGTTCATTTCTTTCGGCGCAGTTACCTCCTGATTCATTTTCATTTCCTTTTGCCCTGTTTTTTTCTCTTCTTTAGATTCATGATTTTTATGATCCGTGTTCGTTTGTCCACATGCAGCAAGACCAACTGCTGTCATTATTGTTATCCCAAAAATTCGGGTCATCTTTTTCACTATACCGCCTCCGTATAAATCGTTTTCGAGCCAATATGATTACCTAAAATGGAATTTCAACTTTACAATAACAAGCAATTCTGAAGAAATTATGCAGATGCATGATAATCTGCACCATTTCTTCATGATTTTGACTTACAATTTAAGTAATAACTACAAATGCGGAGGTACTCTATGGTCGATATACTACTCGTAGATGATGAGCCGAGAATGCTGGAATTATTAACGCTTTATCTTACTCCAATCGGATACAACTGCGTATGTGCAGTATCCGGGGAAGAAGCTATTTCACATATAGAAAATCGAAACTTCAAATTTATTTTACTCGATATTATGATGCCTAAGATGGATGGGTGGGAAACGTGTAAAAGAATTCGATCCTTTAGTAACGTTCCCATCATTATGGTAACGGCTCGTGATCAAACGGTAGATGTCATTCAAGGGTTAAAACTTGGAGCGGATGATTACGTAACGAAACCTTTCCATGAAGAAGAGCTTTTCGCAAGAATTGAAGCTGTTTTAAGGCGAACGAATCAACACGCGCAAATCCAATATCACGGCATTTTATGGGATGAGGCAAAGCATTTCGTTTCTGTCTATAATGAAGAACTTCTTCTCACGCCAATCGAATTCTCTTTACTCGGATTATTTTTACGTCATGTGAACTACGTGTTAAGCCGCGATCAGCTCATTGAACGAATTTGGGGACTAAATACAAATACGGAAGATAGAACAGTCGATTCACATATTCGTAATTTGCGTGATAAATTACGAAAAGTAAATTTCCCTATTGATCACCATTTAAAAACTGTGTACGGAGTCGGGTATCGATGGGTTGATACTCTAGAGTAAGGAGCAAAACGATGAAGCGAATTTCTATTCAACTCGGATTTTATTTTTTAATTGTTACACTGTTAATCGAAAGTGTTCTATTTATCTTGCTTTATTACAGCCTTGTCAACAATAGAGTAAATGAAGAAATGATAGCTTTATTAAAGCGCGGAAATAGTCACCGAGATGTCCTTGAAAAGTATTTTGATAAGCAAACAATCTCCCATGTTGCACTAATGGAATCCGAAGCCGAAACCACTGTTGTTATTACAGATGCAAATAAGGACGTACTAGCTAAATCCAATGAAATAAATACTACGATAAAAAAGCATATTGAAAAGATGGAAACACGGACAGATCATGACGGAGCAATTATAGAGAATCATTGGAAAACCTCTAATTATATATGTACAGTTAGCCCCATTGTAGTGGCTGGAAAAACGGAAGGCTATGTATATATGTTTCTCGGAACAGAATCAATCGAGGAAATGGTTAACGGGCTAACAAAACAATTCATTATTGCCGGAGTCATTACGTTCCTATTAACAGTCATCACCATCTTTCTATTATCACGATTGTTAACAAAACCATTGTTACACATGAAACATGCCACTGAAAAAATGAGTAAAGGCGATTTATCCGTTTCGTTAACGACTACTCGAAATGACGAAATTGGTGAACTAGCATCGTCTATTCAAACGCTTGCTAATGATTTACATTATATGAAAACAGAGCGAAGTGAATTTCTAGCAAGTGTTGCTCATGAATTACGAACACCGTTAACATACGTAAGAGGTTATGCTGACATTGCTTTAAAAGAAACCACATCTCCTGAGCAACGTTTGCGATATTTATCTATTATAAAAGATGAGTCTGATTATATTACGAACTTAGTTCAAGATTTATTTTCACTTGCACAAATGGAACAACATAACTTTTCTATTCAAGTAAAGAAAGTTCATTTACACACATTCCTTACTCGCATAGCTGAAAAGGTAAATGCCATGTATAAAGAAAGATACATTACAGTTTCTTTCTCTTGTCCTCCTACACTGGTAGTAAACTTAGATGAACAGCGATTTGAACAAGTTATAATAAACATTTTAAATAACGCTTATAGACATTCAAAAGAACATTCTCATATAAACATTTCTGTTACAGAAGAACATAAACGTATTTCCATTACAATTGAAGATGAAGGCGAAGGTATTCCTCCTGAAGACCTCCCTCACATTTTCGACCGCTTTTATCGAGTTGATAAAGCAAGATCACGAGCTACAGGTGGAACTGGTTTAGGACTATCTATCGTAAAAGAAATTGTAGAACTACACAGCGGGAATGTTACTGTCACAAGCGAAGTCGATCACGGGTCTTGCTTTATCATTTCATTACCATCTATACAAAAACACGACTACTGATGGTAGTCGTGTTTCTTTATCATTTTACTTTATAATATAAATTTACAAATTGCCCAAAACGTTTCGTATCGGTTAAAGTTAAATTAATTTCTGGATTCTTGTCTTGAAATAATGGAACTCCAGAACCTAATATATGTGGTGTAATCGTAACGATATATTCATCAATTAGATTATTTTTAAAGAACTCACTCAGTAGACTTCCTCCACCGACCATCCATATTTTAGATCCTTCTTGTGCTTTTAACCTTTTAGTAAACTCCACTACATCTTCATTTACAAACTCCACGTTTCCGTCTGAGCCTTTTTCTGAACGAGAAAAAACATAACATGCTTTATCTAAGTAAGGGAATGTTTCCGTATGCTCTACTACATAATCGTACGTTCTTTTCCCCATAATTATTGTATCAATCGTTTCATACATTTCTGTATAACCGTTATCTCCCTCTCCTTCGGTTTCCATTAACCACTCTAAATCATCATTCTCTTTCGCAATATATCCATCCAAACTAGCGGCTATAAATAAAACAACTTCACGTGACATCTCTTTTCCTCCTTGCAACGTATATTGATAAAATCACCTTATACGCACTATACTATCCTTAAAACATGACAATTCATGTCATATTAAAAAAAGAAATGAGTGAGATAGTTGTCAAAAGCAAAACGTCTACTAGACATTCTTATATTCGCTTCTGCGAAAAGAACATTTACAGCTCAGGAAATAGCTAATGAATTTAATATTTCCGTTCGTACTGTCCATAGATATATTTTAGATTTAAGTGATATGGGATTACCTATTTATGCAGAACAGGGTCGTAACGGAGGATATAAAGTATTAACGAATAAAGTCATTCCCCCTATTTTATTTACCGAAGAAGAAGCAGTATCCATCTTTTTTGCTTTTCAATCTTTAAGTTACTATCGGGACTTACCATTTAACACAGAAATCAATTCCGTTACGCATAAACTGTATAGCTCTCTACAACATGATGCGAAAGCGAAAGTTGATAAAATACGCTCTTATATTGCTTTTTGGAATCCAAAGAGAACAATTGATACACCTCTTTTAAACGAAGTGTTAACCGCAGCTATTGAAAATAAAAATTTACACTTTCAATATGAATCTAAATCGGGGATAAAAACAAAACATGTTCATCCTATCGGTGTATATGCTCATGATGGGCTATGGTACTTACCATCCTATGACTTCAGCAGAAAAAAGGTATTACTGTATCGCGTTGATCGTATTCTTTCTATATTATCAACAGAAGAAAATGAAGATACGTTCATGAATTTAGAAGAATGGTTCGACTCGAGCTCTAACGTCGTACACATTCCTACCCAGTTACATGTTTCATTAACAGCAGAAGGCGTGCGCCAATGTAAAAGCGTTCCTTACCTTGAAGAATTCGTGGTAGGAAACGAAGACGGGACAGGATATATACATTCAACAATTGATAAAGGTGAAATCAATTTTATTACCCCTTTATTTTATAGACTTGGAAAAGATGCACGAGTTTTAGAGCCAAAAGAATTGATAGATAGTTTACGTATACGTGCGAAAGAAGTTTTACATATGTATGAAGACGAAAAAAGCTGCTAGATATAAGCAGCTTTTTGTTTATTTGTTCCTATTGTTTTGACTGTTGACGAATATCAATCCACCAACGATATGACGCATTCATATTTTCAGTACTTCCATTCCCTCTGTAATGGAAAGCATCCAAAAAGATTGAATCTAGTTTATCTTCATCTACAAAATAACCTAAGTTAACTTTTACCGTTTCTCCTGGTCGGATACTGCCAATATTGTAGAAGCTTTTCCCATCTCCGTGAGGCTCTAAATAATCAACTTCTCCCGTCATAATACGCGTTGCTTCCCTTCCCTCTTCTTTAGCGTATTTCCATGCATTCCCTTCAAATTTAAGCTGCTTTATGGATGGATGCATATAGATTTCTTCTGTCGCCTGTTTACCAATATTTCTCACCGTTGTTGTCAAGTAGACAAATTTAACATTAACTAATTGCGAATCTACTAATGTATCAATTGAATCCTTACCATTCCCTAATTTATATACATCCCGTCTGTACGATAGCAGTTTTCCCGTCTGATCTAAAGCCTTCTTCTTGCTTAATATCCCTAGGCCAAGTTCATTAAAATTCTCTTGTTTAAAATCTTTAATCGAATCAAAAACTTCAACTTTTTCTATCACATATTCAATTTGGCTGTTATCCATAGATATCGTTACTGGAACCTTTTGCCCTATATGAAATAGTCGTTTACTATCTTTTTTCAAAGGAATCACTTTAGTTTTTTTCGGTTCATCTGCTTGGCTAAAATACTTTTTATCATAATTTGATATATGTGATGCCTTTTCTTTTGACGTGGGCTCAAGTGAAATATTCCCTAACACATCTATCATTTGTTCTTCATTTATATCTGATCCAATAAAACTTTCTAACATAATCCCTTCTTTCTCAAAAAAGAGAAAGACCTTCCTATCAAACATTACATTGTTGTTTCCAGTTTCTTTATGAACAATTACTGCTTTCTTGCCACCTATCTCTTTTTCTTCGTAGCTTTTTGAATATAAAGTTTGAAAGTCCGCATTTTCCCCTACTCTCCAAAGACTAAATGAAAAGCCTCCATTTGCGTCGTTATCTTTAAATGAATATTTCATAGCAGAGTCATCAATTGCTTCCATATTTTCTGGCAATTTACCAACCTTCAACTTATACCACTTATTACTCTTTTGCGAGTCCTTATTTGTTACTGAAACATTTACTTCATAATTTTGTTTTTGAACGATCATATTATAGACTTTTACTGCTCCAAAAACGGTTGTCGGCATGCCGATCAATAAGCAAGCAGCAGCGATTAACATACGATGTTTTTTACGCTTTTTCTGCGGTTTCTCGTCTTTCAGCTTCATTTCCTCCATAAACAATTTCTTTTTGCGCGTATATGTATGTGAAAATTCATGTTGTTCTTCAAGTTTATCAAAATCATCTAAAGCAATTTTTTCAGCAAGTTCATATATTTCTTTGGAGTTCTTTGAATTCGTCATGTTGTATACCTCCTATCATATTTTGGACTCGTTTTCGAGCCCGTTCAAACTGCTTACGGACATTGACTTCCGTTATCCCCATAACACTTGAAATTTCTTGATACGTTAAGTTATAAAAGACTTTGTACTTAAACACTTGTCTGTTAGATTCATTTAACTCTTTTAGTAATGCATCAATTTGAACCTCAGACATTTTACGTTTTTCCCACTCTTCAATATTTTCATCTACTGCTTCTATCGATTCTCTTTCATATTCTTCTAAAAATGTTTCATGTCGTTTATTTTTCCGGTAACTATCAATCGCCTTGTTTTTCGCAATCCTCAAAATGTAGCGTTTAAGCTCTTGAGTATTCAAACTATGGAGCTTTTCCAAGTTCTTATAAAGAGTAATAAACGTCTCTTGAACTGCATCTTCAGCTTGCTGAATATTATTTAAAATCGAATAAGCTACATAATAAATTTTTTGCTCGTACAACTCGTATAGCTCTTCCATCTTTTCATAATCGGTGTTTGTAACTTTCATATAATTCCTCCTCTCACTCTATATAACGAATGGACGATATAATTTGTGACACTATAAAATCTATTTATATATAAAATTTAATAATAGAATAAACAAAAGCCCAATTTCTCTATTGTAACTGAGAAATTGGGCTTTTATTTATTCGAATTTTCCTGACTGCTCCTTTAAGATTATCCCTCTTACGCCTTGTCAGTAAACAGCATTTGCTCTATCGCTTCTTTTAACAAATGCTTTGTCTCTTCCAAGTTATAATTCTGCTTCTCTCCAGGGTGTACCGTATAAAACTCAGCAAATGAGCGCTCTTTATATCTTGGTACGACATGCATATGATAATGTGTTAACTCGTTAAATACTCCACCATTTTGACAAATTGTAATTCCGTCAGGTTTATATAATAGCTTAATCGCTTTTGCAATCAGCTTAGAAGCATCCATAATTGATTTCGCTATAACATCATCTAATTCGTCCACTTCTACAACATGCTGCTTTGGTACAATTAAAGTATGACCTGAATAGAAAGGTTCATGATCTAAAAAGCATGTTACATAGTCATCTTCATATACTTTATATATGTTTTCCTCTCCGCTTGCTAATTTACACCCTAAACATTCCATCATATTTCCCCCTTTATTAAAAACATAAAAACGTGAGAGCCGTATTCTCACGTTTTTATGTTTCACTTTATTAGTTCAATTGTTTCCGTAACTTTTATACTATCTTTTACCGATTGAACAATCGTACAATTTTTCACTGCTAGTTGCAGTGCCTTGTCCAACTGCTCTTCTGTAATGTTTTGTGCTTTAATTTTATAGTGCAAATGAACACTTTCAACTGGTTTTGATAAAGCTTCACTTCTACCAATTTCAGTCTCAATTGTAAACGTATCGTATGTAATACGTTTCTTTTCTAAAATTGTTCGAAAGACAATTGCACTACATCCTGCGATAGAAGAAACAAGTAATTGTAACGGTGAATACCCGTTTTCTTTTCCAATCGCTAATTGACCATACGATAAATCTGCCTCTATATCATCGTGTTTGATTGTTAGTTTCATTTGTTTTCTCCATCTCCACTTTCATCGGTTTCTTCCGTTTCTTACTCATATAATAATATATGTAGCAGAAAATGATAAATGGAATACCACAATATAACGCCATTCTTTGTTCTGGAATAAACGCTAAACTAATAACAACGATACTATTTGTAATTAAAGCTAAAATAGGAACGATTGGATATAACGGTGTTCTATACTTTAAGTCCTCTAACTTTCCCCCGCCTTTTATATACTGACTTCTAAAGCGAAGTTGCGATAGAGCAATAATGATCCAACTTGAAACAGCAGATAAACCAGCTATAGATAATAAGTACATGTATACTGTATCTTCTGCAAGGAAGCTTGTTAATAACGATAACGCCGCAACAGCAATCGTTACGACTAGCGCTGTAATTGGAATACCACGTTTATTTACCTTCTTGAAAGATGTTGGTGCCATTCCTTCATTTGCAAGTGACCATAATATACGAGTTGCCGCATATAATCCTGAATTCGCTACGGATAGTAAAGCTGTAATAATAACGAAGTTCATAATATCAGCTGCGTATGGAATTCCGATTTTATCAAATACAACTACGAATGGACTTTCAATTACTCCTGCTTCTTTCCAAGAAATTAACCCTACTAAAATTGTCATTGTTAAAATGAAGAATAACATAATGCGCCATACTGTATTACGAATTGCACGTGGAATTGTTTTTTCAGGCTCCTTACTCTCTCCTGCTGCAATCCCGATTAACTCTGTTCCTTGGAAGGAAAAGTTAACTGTAATCATCGTAAGAAGCACTGCAGCTAGTCCATTTGGGAATAGCCCACCATCACTTACAAAGTTAGAGAAAAGAGGCGCTGCTTCTTTTCCGTCGTATGGTAAAAATCCTAGTAACGCGCTACCACCAAGTAGAATGAATGCAATAATTGTAACTACTTTAATACTAGAGAACCAAAATTCTAATTCAGCATAACTTTTCGCTGAAATTGCGTTTGAAGCATATAAAATAACTCCGAATACGAGACACCATACCCAAACATCAACATTCGGAAACCATCTTTTCATCATTAAACCGATCGATGTTAATTCTAATCCTACTGTTACTGCCCATCCAATCCAGTATAGCCAACCGATCATAAATCCAGTTCCTGGTCCAATAAACTTCGTCGCATATTTTTGGAAAGATCCTGAAACTGGCATTGCTACCGTTAGCTCTCCAAGACAAAGCATTGTTAAATACATAATAAATCCGCCTACTAAATATGAAAGGATGGCTCCCCCTGGTCCAGCCTGATTAATGGTGTAACCTGAACCTAGAAAAAAACCAGTTCCGATTACACCACCTAGTGCGATCATAAATAAATGTCTACTCTTCATCGTACGATGTAATTGCTCATTCGTTGTTTGCTGCATCTTAATCCTCCCCCTACAAGTACCCCTATCTCTTTTTAAAATTTTCTGATAATAAAAATATACACGAAAGCGATTACAATTTCTATATAAAATTAAAACTTTTCTGATAAAACAATATAAAAAATCGAATTATTGCAAGATTCATATGCCACTCAAAGGAAAATAAGGATAAACAAGGAAAAAACCTTTACATATATTGTAAAGGTTAACGAAGTTCTAATCTTCTCGATAAAATTGATAAACTGTAATTTACGATAAAGTACATACAAGCTACTACTATAAACGTTGGAATCATATAATTTACATTCTGTCCGCTAATAATTTGAGCATTATGCATAAGCTCTGGCAGTGATATACCAACTGCTAATGATGTATCTTTCAGCAATGAAATAAACTGACTAACAAGCGGCGGGACCATTCTTCTTAATGCTTGTGGTAAAATAATGTGCCAAAGCGCTTGAACATACGTTAATCCTGAAGATCTTGCGGCCTCAATTTGCCCTTTTTCAATCGATAATAGACCACTTCGAACAATTTCAGATATCATTGCTGCTTCAAATATTGTTAAAGCAACAATTACAGCTGTTATAATTTCTAATTTCAATCCTACTTCTGGAAGTGCAAAATACGTGAAAAATATAATTAAAAGTAGTGGTAAATTTCGAATTACTTCAACGATAATTCCTAATACTTGTGAGACGACAGGTATTTTCATGTAGCGCAATATCCCTATTACACTACCAATAATAAAGCTAAGTACAATTGCTACGAGCGCTACCTCTAACGTTATAAGTAATCCTTTTAATAAAAATAGAATATGATCTCCTGTAATTGCTCCCTTAAAGTCCATTTACACCGCCTCCTTTGCTAAGCGTTTTTCTAAATAACGCACTAGCATACTGAGCGGAATTGTTAATATTAAATAAAACATCCCGACAAATATATACACATCAAACGTAACAAACGTCTTCGTTGAAATTAAATCTCCTTGATACATTAAATCCGTACCAGCGATAATTCCGAGTATGGAAGAGTTTTTTACTAAATTGAGAAATTGATTTCCTAGAGGAGGGATTACGATTTTCATCGCCTGGGGTAAGACAACATAATACATCGCCTGTACATACGTTAACCCTGAAGACCGCGCTGCTTCCATTTGTCCTTTGGCAACTGATAAAATACCAGCGCGAATGACTTCCGCAATAAACGCTGCAGTATATACGGTAAGCGTAGCTGTTCCTGCTACAAAACCATTTAAAGTAATTCCTATTACAGGTAAAGCGAAATAAAATATAAATGCAATTAATACGAGTGGAATATTCCTTACAAACTCTACAAAAGCCGTTCCCAACCAATTTAAAATACGAATAGGTGCAATGCGCATTACAGCCAAAATTATACCCAAAATAAAGCTGCCTATTAACGCAATTACACTAGACATCACTGTATATTTAAAGCCTTCTAAATACATATCAATGTTATTCGTTAATATAGAAAAATCAGGCACATATTCTCCCCTCTTTCTTTACAAGAAGAGGATGAGCGTCCCTCATCCTCTTACTATTTATCAATGGGAATACAGCTCCGCTCATTAAAATATCACTTTACTACTCTTGCTTTTGCCCAATCCATTTCTCATACAATTTGTCGTACTCCCCGTTCGCCTTCATATCTTTTAGCAAGCTATTAATCTCTTTCGTTAAATCATCTGCACCTTTTTGCACTGCAATTCCGTACGGCTCATCCGTGAAAATTTTCCCTACAACTTCATAATTCGAATCTTGTTTTGCCATGCCGTAAAGAATTGCATTATCTGTCGTTAAAACATCACCTTTCCCTGCTTTTAACGCCGTAAATGCCTCACTGTAATTTTCAAATTCTAATACAGTCGCTTCCGGTGACTTTTGACGAATATTATTTGTAGACGTTGAACCTTTTACAGCTAACACTTTCACACCCTTTTTCACATCATCAATACTTTTAATATCGCTTCCTTTTTTCACAAGTAACGATTGCCCCGCTTTAAAATATACATCTGAAAAATCTACTTCTTTTTTACGTTCTTCTGTAATTGTCATTGTTGCGATAATTGCATCAATATCACCGTTTTTCAGTAGTGGAATACGCGTTTTAGACGTTACTTCTTTTAATTCTAGTTTCTTTTCATCTCCAAGAATTTTTTTCGCAAGCGCCTTTGCTACATCAACATCAAATCCTTCTACTTGCCCTGTTGAAGGATTTTTCAATCCAAATAAGTTCGTATCATTCTTCACCCCAACTACTAGCTTCCCGCGCTTTTTAATTTGCTCAACAGCCCCGCCTTGCTTCGTATTCGTTTCTTTCGCCTCATCTTTTTTACTTCCACACCCGGCCACGACAAGTACGAATAAACATGAGAATACGATTAACGTAAACAACTTTTTCATTTTAAGCATAAAACTCCTCCTTTAATGATTTAACACTCTTCTTAAAAATAGACGCGCTCTTTCTTGTTCAGGACTTGCAAAAAATTGCGCCGGTGTTGTATCTTCAATAATTTGACCATCATCCATAAACAAAATCCGATCTGCTACTTCTCGCGCAAATCCCATTTCATGTGTGACAACGACCATCGTCATCCCTTCTTTAGCTAGCGTCTTCATAACATCAAGTACTTCCCCGATCATCTCTGGATCAAGAGCAGACGTAGGCTCATCAAATAGCATAATTTCCGGCTGCATTGCGAGCCCCCTAGCAATTGCTACCCTTTGCTGTTGTCCTCCGGATAATTGATGCGGGTATACACTAGCCTTCTCCGGAATTCCTACTTTCTCTAAATAAAACATCGCTGTTTTCTCAGCTTCCTCTTTTGAAACTTTATTTACTTTAATCGGTGCTAGTGTAATATTTTGAAGAACCGTCTTATGTGGATATAAATAAAAATGTTGAAAGACCATTCCAATATTTCGGCGTAATTCATTCATATCTGTTTTTGCATTGTGTACTTCCGTATCTTGTACAATTAACGCTCCATCTGTAATTGTCTCTAACTGATTTATACACCGTAGCAACGTACTTTTTCCTGATCCGGACGGCCCAACAACTACTACCACTTCACCTTTTTTCACTTGTACATTAATATCTTTTAAAACTTGAAAGCTGCCATAATATTTATTTACATTACGAAACTCTATCAACATACTCCCCCCTTCCCTTACAAAGCATGTACATTCTTTTTATATTCAAAAATAGGCAAAAAAATAACTTCCAGCCTCATTTTGCCCATAAAAAAAGCAAAGGGATTTTCCCTTTGCTTTTTCATTTCTATTCCATTAAGATACTTCTTCTTTCTTATCTTTGCCGTATTCATGCTCCCAGAAATCCGCATTTTTAATTCCTAATGGCCCTGGATCAAATACTGGATCTTTTCCTTCTTTTTTCTGCTTTTCATAATCCTTTAATGCAACTAATGCAGGTTTTTGTAATAATAAAATCGCAATGATATTTACCCATGCCATAATTCCTACACCGATGTCACCTAAAGCCCAAGCTGTTGCTGCTGTTTTTATACAGCCGTAGAATACAGCTCCTAAAAATACAAATTTTAGTACCATAGACAGCCAAGGACGGTCTTTATCACGATTTAAGTACGCGATATTCGTTTCTGCAATGTAGTAATACGCCATAATTGTTGTAAAGGCAAAGAATAATAACGAGATTGCAACGAAACCGTTTCCAAATCCAGGGAAAACAGATTCTACCGCTGCCTGTGTATATCCAGGTCCTGGCTGAGCACCATTTAATTTATTTACGATAAAGTTTTTTCCGCTTGCATCAAATACGTTATACATGCCTGTAATAATCATCATAAATGCTGTTGCTGAACAAACAAATAATGTATCAATGTAAACGGAAAATGCTTGCACTAAACCTTGTTTAGCTGGATGTGATACTTCAGCTGCCGCTGCAGCATGTGGTCCAGTTCCTTGCCCTGCTTCGTTGGAATAAATACCACGTTTTACTCCCCAAGAAATTGCTAAACCGATAATACCACCGAAAGCCGCTTCTAATGCAAAAGCACTTCTTATAATTAACATAAATGCTTCTGGCAATTTTTCAATATTCATAGCAACAATAACGCAAGCTACTAAAATATAACCAACTGCCATAAACGGTACGACAACTTGTGCAACGTTAACGATTCGCTTTACGCCACCGAAAATGATAAGAGCTAACACAACAACTAATAAAGCCCCTGATACGGTAGTGTTAATTCCAAAAGCTGTTTCTAAACTTACGGCAATACTATTTGCTTGCACACCTGGCAGTAAAAGTCCCGTTGCAAGAATTGTCGCTGCAACGAATACTAATGCATACCATTTCACACCTAAACCTTTTTCAATGTAATAAGCAGGTCCACCGCGAAACTGTCCTTGATGTTTCGTCTTATATATTTGCGCGAGTGTTGATTCTACATAAGCTGATCCTGCTCCTAAAAAAGCCACTGCCCACATCCAAAATACAGCTCCTGGTCCACCGAATGCAACCGCTGTTGCTACCCCAGCGATATTCCCTGTTCCAACGCGCCCTGATAACGAAAGTGCTAACGCTTGAAATGAAGAAACACCAGCCTCTGATTTTTCACCTTGAAATGTCAGCTTCACCATTTCTCCTACATGCCTTACTTGTAAAAACCTCGTTCGAATGGAAAAATATAAACCTACTCCTAAACATAAATAAACAAGTGCTGGACTCCAAACAATATTATTTAACCAATTTACGAAAGCTTCCAACATTCCCCCTCCTTCTTTATAAAGAATATTCAGAATATATATAAAATTATAAGTGTATACCGAATCTAGGACAATATTATTTTAATAAAATAAACATATTTTTGTATAAAAAAACAAAGTATATATTGTTTTATATACTTTGTTTTGAACAAAATGTATTATATATTCACAATTGCTTCTTTCCTTATAATTCTTTCATATAATTCTTCTGATAATTTCCGGAAGTTATCTGGCATATCTTTCCCCTTAAACTTCTTTTGAAGCGTACCGTATAAACCAACATCACGTAGACGTAAGAACAACGGTAACGATTCATACCAACTATCAGCCAGTCTGTGCTCATGCTCATAGCCTTTTCGTAACACTTGTAGCTGTTTACGAGCAAAATTCGTCTTCTCTTCCGCTGTCCACGGTGTAAATAGAACAGAGTAATAGAGAACCATCGCTAAATCGTGTATAAAGTAATTATAAGCCGCATCATCAAAATCAAAGATTGTTAGCTCTTTACCATCATAATGAAAATTACCTGGATGAATATCACCATGCATAAGACCAAACGTTTCTCTTTCAATTGGAAGGGCCTTTATCTCATCCATTAATACCGCTGCAATCTTTTTCACTTGATCATCTTCTAATTCATTCACAATCCCACTTTCGTCTTCTTCCCACGTATCACGATAGTCTGTTTTAGGATAGTTCATTGTTAGGCGATGCAGTTGGCCAATCGCTTTTCCCCATGCTTCAAAGTAAGCATCCCCCCAATAAGGCGATTCTTCTCCTTTTACTTGTTCGCCTTTTGCGTATGTAAATAAAGAAGCAAAAAAGAAAGTGCCATCTTCCGCTCCTATTTCTTCTACAAGATTTTGAGACGCTGAGTAAAGAGGTCCTGCTACCTTTGCCCCTTTCTCCGCAACATAGCGTAAAAAATCTAGTTCAGCTTCGACTTCTTTTTTTGAACGATGAGAAGAGTGGGTTAAACGTAATACGTAATCTTCACCACGATCGCCCTTCGCCTTAAAAATATAATTTTCAAAATCTCCAAGTGGCTTTTCTTCCACTGCTACATGAAACAAACTTGCCGCTCTTTTTAAAACCTCTTTTGTAAAAACTCGTTCTACAGCTATTTCCATCTATATCCCTCCTATATATCTTCTTAATTCGACACAAATGTGAGAAGTACTGCTATGAAATTGAATAATGCGTGGGCAATCATCGCTGATAAAATAGAATTTGTTTTCTCATATAACCACGCAAATACTACTCCACTTAAAAAATTCACTGGTAATGTGTTATATGTTGGAATATGAACAACAGTAAATATTATAGAACTTATAAGCACTCCACCCCATATGCCATATCTATCACGAAAAAACGTATAAAAAACACCTCGATATAAAACTTCTTCATAGATTGGTGATATAACTGCTGCTCCAATTACCGCGATACAGAACGCATATATTGATTTATCATTTTGAACTGTTTCCGTTTTACTATTTTCAAAAGAAATACCCATTTTCTCCATTATCATTAATACAGCAATACTAACTATAATTAAAAAAATTAGCGCTACAACTGTCCATAGGAAATCTCTCCATGAAAGCTTCCGAATTCCAATGTCTTTCCACGACAATTTATATCTTTTTATACAAAAAAGATAAACTACAGTAGTAAATATCACTGCCATTATAAATCCCATTAATACTCCAGCATATAATGCGTTCCCTATTATCTCTAAAGCATAGTCATAAAAAAGAGATTCAACTGTTACTGGAACAATAATGAATACAAACATAAATAAATATAAGATTTCTTTCCATCCCCACATACTTTTCAAAATCATATACACCATCCCCCTACTCTGTGTTTCTTTAGGTATAAAAGATGACGTAACGTAACTTTCAAGCTTATTTTCCCCAAATAATTCAAGCATAATTTTCTCTCAAAACACCAAAAAGGGTTGATTCACTAAATCAACCCTTACACTATTAAAAATTCTATTTCTCAATTCTTCATCAATTGATTCTCGTATATAACATTTATTTTTATTTCTCTTCACCTTTTGTCTGCATTGAATTGAAAGTCCAATTTAATTTTAATGAATCTCCTTGAAATACATTTTGCTCTTCATCGTTATCTACAAATGTGAACATTACATAGAAAGTATCATCATCACCAGGAGCAAGTCCATTTCCTTCTCGGTCTACAACACCTTTTTGTACAAGATCAGGAATACTTCCATTTTGCGTAGCTACCTTTAATTCAGATAATGTAGTAGACCAAATTGGAACCTCGTTTTTATCCAAATTCCACAAGAAATCAACACGGATATGATCACCAAAATCAGCATTTCCATTATCTCCTTTAGCATCGATTACACTGTAATCTGTCAGGAGTTTCACATCTCCTATCGCTAAGGTCCCTTTGTTTACTAATTGAAAACCACGCTCCATTTCATCACCTGGTTTAATATTGTCGACATTAATAACAACTTCAGGATTAACACTCAAATCTAAAGTACCCGCTGCAAAAGTGTTTTGTGATACTTCCTTATCACTAAAATATGCATATGTTCCCCCACCAATTAAAGATAAGCCAAGTGCTGCAGTTACAACACCCATACCAAATTTTTTCTTAATACTCATTTCACAAGTCCCCCTATTTTTAAAGTTCAAACTACAAACCTTATTTCCATCCCACAAACAATAATAATTAAGCAACTACCTTGTCCCATAACGAAAGCTGACTAACTTTAAACTAGTTACTTCATGTACCAAAACGACTATTACTTTTAAAATAACCGGTAATGTTACTGTAAATCATTACCGGTTATTTGTTAGCCAATCTCATTTAATTTTATATTCATTGTTTTATTGCTTTATTTACTCTAGAAGTTTGTCCACTTATTTTTTGGGTTCTAAACCAATAGAGCGTAAGATTTTATCTAACGTCACTGGCCCTACATTTTCTTTCGGTTTCTGATTTTCTTTAGCATCTGGACCCTTTTTCAAGAAATTCTTCTCAATAAAACGAATATCTGTTTCATTTACAACACCATCTTGATTGACATCTCCATCTTTTACAGCCACTTTTCCTTTTTCATATGAAAGAGCTGCTATTCTAGCATCTTGAATATCTACCATTTTATCGCCGTTTACATCACCTGCAAGGTTGTCATCCATATCGGCTCTAAAGTTTTGTCCCACTAATTCTCCATCTTGCATTTTCCCTATTTTTGTTGTTAATTTACTATTTAAATGACCTGGCATTTCTACGAAAATATCATATTCTTTATCGCTTACAGGAACACTATGAATTTCAAATTGTCCATTATCATCAACCGTTCCTGTATATTTCTTTCCATCCTTACCAACTGCATACACTTTTGCTCCTAGCTTTGTGTAGTCATTCTTACCCAAATACCCCTCTTCAGTTAAGAAAGCTTCTGGTCCAATATATCCTGTAACCATTGCATGTTTCGAAATAATAGAAAAGGAGGTATCTTTAAACACAGGAATCTCAACGCCTTCTGATGCACCTGTTTTTGTATAAGAGAATTTATCTACTCCAAATGCTGTTAAATTATTAAAATACTCGTCACTCGTCATCTCAAATGTAACATCTACAAATGGTTTGTCTCCATCTAGACCTTTAAATTCTGTTCCTTCTAAAGATGCACCAACTTTCACCTTGTTTTCCCAGTTTCCTTCTTCATTTATCACTGGATTTTCTAATTTAATATTTAATCCATGTTGTTTTGCATATTCTGCAAGTGCTGGATTTGGTTTAACATCTACAAATTTAAATAACTGTTTACTATAAGGAATCTCAAATGTACCTGACATAAGTTGTTTCACATTATTAAGATTTAAAGTTAATGTAATTTTTTCTCCTAGTTTAACTTTATCCTTGTCATAGCTTGGGACAGCGTATTCCGTTCCTTCTTTAACAAAGACATAATCTTTAAATCCATTTGCCATATTTGATGCAGTTGCAAGATCATATCCAAATAACCTTAAATTAAGCGGTTCATTGATTTCCTCTGGAAGTACACCAAATTTAAAATTACCATTGGCTTGAATTGTATTCAACCAACCTGACGGAAAGGCGGAGTTTTGGTAATATACAATTTCATTAGTTTTTTGGTCATACTGAAGGCCTTTTGCCTTTAATACATCTATCGTAGAATCATAAATGTTACCATGTACCCATAATGCACGCTGACCATCTTCTTCTTTGAACATAGATTCATTTACCTCATGAACGCCAGGTTTTACATCGGTAAATTTCATTTCAGGTTTGATATTATCAATAATTACGCTATCTCCTTTTGTATAAGGTTTCCCTTCTTTGTCATATCCAATGAAATCCAGTTGGTAATCTCCATCAGGCAACGTAACTCGCTTGTCTCCAATTGGATGATTTGGATCTCCTGTAAACGGGAATACATAGCCACCCATACCATCGAACATGATATATTCAATATTTGGTGTTAGACTGCTAGCATTAATTGTCCCCACAATTCCTAATGCCTTTCCTGTTTTTCGATCCTTCACCACTGCATCGATAGTTTCAAGTGGACTGTTCAATTTAAATGTCAGCGGTGAACTCGGCCTTTCCATAAATGGATGGAAGTTAGATGTATCTGTTGCCATTGCATCTCTCAGCAAATCTACAGATTCAATTCCTTTTTCTGTGAATTTAACTGCAAATGGCACTTGATATACTTCTTTTTCATTTTTTTTATTTGAAATATGAATATACCCCTCATATCTACCAAATTCAGCGTTTTCTGGAATGATAATTTCAGGGCTAATTTCCCCTGATGTACCTGGAGCCACTTTAATAGAATCTTGTACGTTTAGCTTCACACCATTCTTCACTGCATCTTGCACACCTACACTTGTTGGTGAAAACTCTACTTCTAATTTAAACTCTTTCTCGTCTGTTTTATTGCTGTTCTTAATTAAGACTTTTCGACTATCTTTAATTGGTCCATTTCCCAATTGATTTTTATATCCGAATGCAATAGAACCTGTTTTTTCTTCAATATCTACTTCTTCATCATTTACAATGTTTGATGTTTTATCGATAACCTCGATAGCTGTATCTGCATGAACTGCACGATACGCATCAATTCGGCCCGATCCCACCTCAAATACAGAGCGTGCTTCTTTTAAGTCAACTGCAGTATTCATAAGCGCTTCTTTTACTTCAAACGGGCTATAGTTTGGATGTTCTTGCAAAATGAGTGCTGCCACCCCCGCTGTATGAGGAGTTGCCATAGATGTACCTGACATACGTCCATACGCTACTGGATAATTTTCTCCATCCTTTGGATCATTGATATATTCAGGAACAGTAGAAAAAATAGACACACCTGGTGCTACAATATCTGGCTTAATATCATCAGTTTTCGTTGCAGGACCGCGAGAGCTGAAATCGGCTAAGTGATCTCCTTCTGTTTTTGTGTTACTCAGTTCTCCAAATGTTAAAGATACATCTCCTTGGACAGCTTTTGCTTGCAAGTTCTCACCATCTACTTTTGTTAAGCGGAACGATGGAATAGATGAAGTACTTTCTCCAAGATAACTTGTAATTTCCCCATCTACATTGTTGTATACAATTACCGCCTTTGCGCCTGCTTCCTTAGCATTTTTAATTTTTTCATCAAATGTAATCTCACCGCGTTGGATAAGAGCTAACTTCCCTTTTACATCTTTCCCTGTAAAATCATCTGATTTCCCAAGCCCTGCATATACAACCGATAAAGATTGACCTTTCAAATCTTCAATCTTATCAGTAAAGCTTTTTCCAAGTAGTATCATTTTATCCACATGTAAATCACCTGCATCGGCAGAAAACATTGGGATAGTCATCGCAGCGTCACTTGCTCCAACTGTAATTGGAAGTGCCGCTGCACTAGGTGATCCAAGTGTACCTTCTCCCGGACCACTATTACCTGCTGCTACTACTGTAACAACACCAGCTAACATCGCATTGTTTACTGCAATAGAAGTAGGATATAAAGGATCATTAATAGACGCACCTAATGATAGATTGATAACGTCCATATCGTCTTTCACTGCTTTATCAATCGCAGCAAGAATACCGCTTGTTTGTCCACTTCCATACGGACCTAATACACGATATGAATATAAATCTACACCCGGAGCGACTCCCGTAACTGCATAATCCACACTATTCTGTTTATCTCCAGCAATTGTCCCAGCTACATGAGTACCGTGGGATGTATAGTATGCACTTCCATCATAAATTTCAGGATATCCTCCAGAATTTTGCCAATCCTTATACGTTGTCTCCATTGGATCGGCATCATTATTAACAAAATCCCATCCTTTTATTGAGTTCGGATCTATTTTGCTTGGATCTTCACCTTGCTTTGCACGATACCCTTTATATGCATCCTTCAAATCAGGATGGTTATAATCAATACCAGTGTCCAGTACCCCCACCTTAATTCCTTTACCTGTTATTTTTTCATCATGTAGCTTGTCCACACCAATTTGTGGTACGCTATCTGCCATTTTTGGTTCAACAGCCGCTTTAGCTGTTTCTTTCGGTAAATCAATTTTGACCTCGCTATCTTCCCATACACGCTTAACAATACCAGTACGAACTAAGTCTTCAATCATATTCGCAGGTAATGAAATCGCTACACCATTAAAGGCATTCTTGTATTCTCTTGTTATTTTGGCAGATTTAAAATCTGGCCCCTTATCTTTCTTTTTTTGAAGCTGTTCAAGCTCAGTTTTAAATCCTTTATGCGATGCTTCTACCTTTTGTTCTGCAGTTGAAAGAGCTATTTTTTTCCCTTTAGCCGCTTGTTTCAATACCTCAATTTTGCTAGGTGCTTGCTTAAATTCTACAATCACATTCACATTATCAGGACTTGCTGTATTGATGCCTGGTGAAATAACAAAACCCGTTTTTGTATCTAATGTTTTTAAAGCATTACGTTGTTCCTTTGTAAGTCCTTTCAATATAGAACTTGCATCATCAATTCCAGTTAAATTAGATGTATTTACTTCTTCTGCCAATACGTTATATGGAATTCCTTGAGACATTAACATACCAACGGTTAGCGTTCCGATAAGTATTCTTCCGAATTTCCCTCGTTTCATATTGCATCTCCCCATTACTAAAATTATTTTTCTAAACAAATTGATTCTTAAATTCCCATTTAGTATTGAAAATTCTATTAATCTTAAACTTTTATTTTGTATCATTAAGAATTTCCAACACTACTACCATCCCCATATAGCTAATCATTCACTTTAATCTTTCTATAGAAGCCCCCCATAATTTATTTTCACTAAAAGATTTTCACAAAATGAATTATTAATAGGATTAAAATGTAATTCTATATTTATTATTGCACGTTCTGATTTTTCTGAAAATTAATCAAAAGGAGTATCTTTTTTCTAATGATTCTATGTCTGCATAGTACAAAAGAACTACCTTGCTCTTTATTCTTTGTAATATAGAATAAAGAAACACGATAGTTCTTTTAAACATCTCTTATTTAATCCAACGGAACCAATTGATTTCGAACAGCATAAATCACTGCTTGCGATCGACTTTTCACATTTAGTTTTTTAAAAATTTTATTGATGTGAATTTTAACTGTTTTATCACTAATATATAGAACTTCAGCAATTTCTTTATTACTAAGTCCTTTTACTAATTCAAAGAGAATTTCCTTTTCACGTTCCGTCAGTTCATTTTCATTTGATTCTACTTTCATTTTTTGCTGATGATATGTAATTAATTTTTTAGTCATACGCGGATGAATAACTGAATCGCCTCGATATAACATCCGAATTGCTGCTACTACCTGCTCCGATGATGAATCTTTCAATAAATACCCATCAGCACCAGCTTGGAGTGCATCCATTAAATACTCATCATGCTCATACATTGTAAACACAAGTACTCGGCAATTCGGATAATTTTTTTTCACCAACTCTGTAGCTTCAATACCATTTTTCCCCGGAAGATTAATATCCATCAAAATACAATCTGGTCTGCATTCTTCTACTTTTTCCAATACTCCGTCCCCAGAGCTAGCTTCTCCGACCACTTTCATATCAGATTCATCCTCTAGTATGCTCCGAATTGCGTCTCGTAAAAAAGCATGATCATCTACGACTAATATTTTAATCATTTTACGCACCCCTTGTTTGTGAATCTGGAATTAACAGTGTAATTTCCGTCCCTTTCCCTACAGAACTATCAATCTGTAAAGTAGCCCCTAATTGTTCAGCTTGTTCATTCATATGTAATATACCATAATGTGGCTCATTCTTCGTTTTAACCATAGACTCAAATAATGAAAAACCAACTCCATTATCCTTAACTCTTAAAAGTACGTGCTCACTTTGATAGCTGAGTAAAACATCAGTCTTTTCTGCTTTCGCATGTTTTACAATGTTTTGCAAACTCTCTTGTAATGTATCAAAAATAACCCTTTCTTTTGAAAAACTAAGCGCACGTGCATGACCTCTTTCATGATATGTAATATCTAGTTCGTATTCTTGTTTTAAAGATTTTATTTTACTCGCTATCGCCTGCTTAAGTCCTAATTGTTGTGTCGGATATGGTTTTAAAGCATAAATAGAATAGCGAACTTCCCCTAAGCTTCCTCTTAAATCTTTTATACTTTTCTCTACTACTTGCTGCATATCTATTGGTTTATCACGGTATTTTTTCTGCGCGGATTCTAGTTGAAATATCACCCCGGCTAATGTTTGCGCAATACCATCGTGAATTTCTCGTGCGATTCTATTTCTTTCTTCTAAAATCATTCTTTTTTCCTGCTCAGAAATCAATATCCTTGTTTTAACTACGTTAGCTAATTGGTTAGAAAATGTAGCTAACGACTGTACATCTTCCGGAAAAAAACCTGCAGTTCTACTTTTCCCTGCAACAAACATTCCGACTAGTTCATCATTTACAATAAGAGGAAAATACACAAGTGAGCGTATGACACTATCAAATATTTCATCTCCAGGAGCCATACCAATTTTCCAATCATTAAATACTAGACTTTTAGAGAGTTCCTCAAATGCCTTATTTTTTTCTGAATGATCAGAAATATCAGGGCAGACTTTCCCATCTTTTAATAGAATATTCCAGTTCCCATCATCTTTTGTCCATATTACATATGCTTGTATGCCGAAAAAACCTTTAAGTGCTTGTTTAATATGCTTCAAGTTTCCTCCGGTTAGTCCTCGACTAATTTCGGTCGTAATAAGAAATAACTCATATAATCGTTCCTTCTCCATCCTTATCCGTACAGAAAAAGAACTAATAATTGAAGCTGCTACAAGTGGAAAAAAGAAAAATAGTACTGTAACCTCGTTTACTTCCACACTATATGTACTAATTAATACATGCATCAGTGCTGCATAAGAGAAACCAAAAGTTTCGCAAAGAAATACAGTTACAGTTTTTTTATACCACTGATAGATTGAATATGGTTGCGGAAGGAGTATCATTAACAAATCGTAAAAGCGGTTGTTGAAAAAACAAAAAAACACGCAAAATAATAACAAAGATATTAAATTTTCATATAGAACTGACATATCTATCTTGTTAATTAATAAGGACATACATTTATTTAAAAACCACTGGGCCAAGATCAAACTAAGCGCATGCTGAGTACTATTAAATAACATTCTTTGTATCGGCGAACGACGATGCAGGTGAATAATTAGTGTTACGAGTACAATAGCAATAATAGTTATATGGATTCCAAACTGCCAACTCATAGCGTAAATTATCGGAAAGGTAAGCGAGCTAGTTCCTCTCCAAAATCGTACAGGAAAATACTCTGCAATCCCCATAAATAATAACAACAATATTAGTATTGTTGGATAGGAAGGGATTTTAATTTCAAGTAAAGATATAGTTATAGTAATCAAACCAAGAAAAGAAATGAAATAAAGATAAGAACTAGCAATCTTTTCTCTCATAAAGATAGAATTTACATCCTTCAAAACAACCCCTTCTTTCTTTATAAAACTTCATTTTCTCTATTATCCAATAAAAAACCGGCACTGGCAAAATGGAAGAACCTCCACTAGCCAATCACCGGCTGTGTACTGTACCTAAAAAGGCAAGACACAATACTAGTATTATAAATCGCTTCTCTTAAATTTCCTATTCATCGAATGATGTAATTATACATACCGCTAGGTTTACCACCTTATAGTACAAAAGATATATATTAATATCGTAAATATATACGTTCTTTCCATCCCCCTACTTTTTCTAAATAATCCAAGCATAAATTTCTCACAAACGACAAAAATTAACAGAAGTGACTTTATTCTAAAAGAGGTGGAAATTATGACTGATTACAAAGACCAACAAGAGAGTAAGAATCAAAAGCATATGTTTCCATCCCTTCCGGAGAACATTAATTACATTGAAAATAAACTTTCCCATTCTGATGATATAAAAAAATTAGATCTCCCTTTTCAAAATGGAAAAGGAACGATCTTATATATCGAATCTTTAACAGACCCAAATTTAATTCACCAATTAGCTCTTGAGCCTTTATTAACCCGTTCAGATTTACCTTTGGATAAAGCTTTCGCCACATTAAATATGAAAAAAGAAACAAATTTAAATTATGGCGTACAGCTTCTATTACAAGGAAAATCATTATATTTTCATGAACAAGTCGACAGTTTTTGTATTTTTGAAACAGCTCTTTCTTTAAAGCGAGATATAACAGAACCTGATAATGAAGGCATTGTCCGTGGACCGCATACTGGTTTTGTAGAAGATTTAGCAACCAATTTAGCTTCGATTCGTAAACTCATAAAAAGTCCAAATGTCGTAGTTAAATATTTCACACTTGGTGAAGAAATGCATACAAAAGTGGCAATTGCTTATATGCAAAACATAGCGAATGACGATCTCGTTACAGAAGTGAAAAGAAGGTTAGAAACGATTAAAACGGATGCACTCATGCCTCCAGGATACATACAAGAATTTATAGAGGATACGTCTTTCTCACCCTTCCCGCAGCAATTAAATACAGAGCGTCCAGATAGAGTCGCAGCAAATTTAATGGAAGGGCGCGTCGCTATTTTATCTGATGGAGATCCAACAGCGCTCATCGTACCTGTTACGTTATTCGCTTTCTATCAATCACCAGATGATTATAATAACCGCTGGATTGTCGGTTCTTTCGTCCGAATGATTCGCTTAGTAAGCTTTTTAATTGCCTTTCTCTTGCCAGGTTTATATATTGCAACTGTCGCTTTTCATCCTGATGTGTTGCCGCTCGAACTTGTGTATACAATTAAAGCTTCATTAGAGAAAGTACCGCTTCCTCCTATTTTTGAAGCTCTCTTAATGGAATTAATCTTTGAATTACTACGGGAAGCTGGTATTCGCTTGCCAAGCCGAGTTGGACAAACAATCGGTATTGTAGGCGGTTTAGTAATTGGTGATGCAATTGTAAAAGCCGGCCTTGTTTCTTATACAATGATCATCGTTGTAGCTTTAACTGCAATCTCATCTTTTCTCGTTCCATCAAATGATATGAGTTCCGCAGTTCGGATTCTTCGTTTTCCGTTAATGCTCCTTGCTGCCATATTCGGATATGTAGGCATCTCATTCGGTCTAATTATAACTTTCGTTCATTTATGTCAACTACATTCTTTTCATACACCATATCTTTCTCCCGTTGCCCCGATGCGGATAAAAGATATGAAAGATTCTTTCGTAAGACTACCAATTTGGTCATTTTGGGAACGACCACATGATCCAAAACCGAAAAAAATGCAACGACAACATGTAACGAGAGAGGATGAGGACGGTGACAAACACGCAAAGTAAAATCTCGCTAGTTCAATTTACCTTTTTCGTTATTCAATGCCAAATCGGAGTTGGTATACTTTCTCTCCCTAACCGTCTTCACCCAATTGCTAAAGGTGGTGGATGGATTTCTGCACTCATCGCTGGACTTGCAATTCAACTTATCATTTTACTTATGTGGCTTTTCTTAAAACGATTTCCTGATGCAGATATGTATGAAAGTGTTTGTATGCTATTTGGTAATAAGTTTGGAAAACTATTAGGTTTTGCTTATGTTTTTTATTTTACCCTTATCGGTATGACGGTTATGTTGAATGTTTGTAATGTCGTTAAAGTTTGGATATTACAAGCAACTCCGTGGTATGCCATTCTTATGTTATTTACAATAGCTTGTTGTTATGTAGCTTATAATACGTTTAAAGTCATCGTACGATTTTATGTCATGGCCTCTATTCTCATTTTACCTATGGCGCTTTTAATTGCTCTAGGGCTTTCCCGAGCTGATTTTTCTTATATTTTTCCCATTACAGAGGCTGGATGGTGGAATATTATTCAAGCATCGAAAGAAACAATTACAGCCATGTATGGTTTTGAAATTATTCTTATCGCTTTCCCAAAAGTAAATGGGAATTCTGTGGCAAAACTGAAGGCCATTTCTATCGCTAATGGATTTGTAACTCTTTTTTATACTTTTACTGTTTGGATTTGCTTTATCGTATTTAGTCCAAAACAAATTGAACTTATCCCAGAGCCAGTTGCTTACTTATTACGCTCCTTGCATATCGGGATTATAGACCGGACTGATTTACTATTCATTCCAATATGGATGATAACAGTTGTGGCTTCTATTGCGAGTTATTATTGCGCTGCTTCAATCGGAATTAGACATATCTTCAATCTTGCTAATCATAAAAAGGCTGTTCCAATCGTTGGTATTATTGCTTTTAGTGTAGCCCTATTTATAGATACACCTGAAGAATTAAAAGTAATTGCAACTTTCACTGATAAGTTCACCTATATTTTCATCGTTGTCCTCCCTCTTTTATTTCTACTCTATTCAGTAATAAGAAAGAAGAAAGGAGAACAGTATGTTCAAAAAAAGATTTAAATTACTTTTTATATTATGTACTAGTTCCCTCCTTTCTGGCTGTTGGGATCAAGAACCATTAAGAGAAGCTAGATTAGCTTATAGCATTGGATCTGATATTACGGAAGAGAATAAACTCCAGCAAACAATCGAGCTCGTAAAAAGTTCGAGCGGAGAGCAATCTTCATTCGAAAATGAAATACATTCAGCAACCGGGCATAACATAAGGGATACAAGCGATGCCCTAAAAAAAAATGTGACTGGGAATATTCGCTATTTCAAATATGGTGTTCAATTACTAGGAACCAAAATTCTAAAAAAAGGTATACTACCCTATTTAGATGTCAGCTTTCGTGACCCAACAAACCCAACTGCTTTAGTAAAACTTATTGCAGTAGATGGTGAAACGTCCGAGATACTCGAAAAAAAGAAAGTAGGAAATTTACTAATTGGAGATTTTCTAAAGAAAAAAGTGAAAAGCTTAGAAGATATGAGTGTATTTCCAAAAGAAACTTTAGAAACAGCTGCTACAAAAATGTTAGATCCCGGTAAAGATTTCACCCTCCCGTCTATAAAAATAAAAGGAAAAGAAGTAATTACAAACGGGTTAGCTTTATTTAATAATGATAAATTAACTGGGCATTTACCTTTGAAACATTCTGTTTTATTCGTGTTATTAACCGGAAAAATGGGAACAAGTGCCCGTATAACCCAAAAACTTACTAGCGATGAATCAGAGAAGACATCTGATTATTTAACAATGGAAATTAGCAATCGAAAGTTAAAACGAGACTTAAAAATAACAACGGATAAAAAAGGAAATGTTTATGCTCACATTAAGCTTCAATTAAAAGTTATAGCGCTTGAAGCTCCGAGAGATAATCTTTACAAAATGGATGAAAGAGCCAAACTAAACAAAGAATTGTCTAAACAGCTTACGAAAGAAGCTAAAAAGATAACGAAAAAGTTACAAAAAGCAAATTGTGATGCTTTCGGAATTGGTAGACATCTCATTGCTTATCACCCTGACTTATGGAAGAAAAAAAATTGGAATAAAGATTATGCAAAAGTAAAATTTAAGCCTGAGGTAGAAGTAAGCATTTTGTATAGTGGTGTCTTAAAATAAAAGGTTGTATGCCACGCGGGCATACAACCTTTCTATTTCGCATATCGATATACAATGGATTCATATGGTCTTAATTTAAGTTTTGTAATATCCTTGCTGGAATCTTTATAATTCGACAGTAGTATTTCTTGTTTCATTCCATCTAATTGAACATGTGCTGGTACAGAGTACGTTATTTCTTCTCCATAGAAGTTATTGATAACAAGTAATATTTCATCATTTACAGTACGTGTGTATACCCAAATCTTAGGATGATTTTCATCTAAAATAGCATATTCTCCTTCTGTAATAACATCATATGTTTTTCTTAGTTCGATTAGTTTTTTATAATGATAAAATACAGATTCCTGATCTGCTAATGCCTTCTCTACGTTTATTTCTGTAAAGTTTTCAGCCACTGAAATCCAAGGTGTACTTGTTGTAAAACCACTGTTCATCTCTTCATTCCACTGCATCGGAGTACGGGAGTTATCACGAGATTTTTGTTTTAAAATCCCGATAATCTCTTCTTTTGATAATCCTTCTTCTCGCTTTATATCGTGTATATTTAACGATTCCACATCGCGATATTGCTCAATGGACTCGAATTTAGGATTCGTCATACCGATTTCTTCGCCTTGATAAATGTAAGGTGTGCCCTGCAACATATGCATAGCTGTCGCTAACATTTTCGCAGATTCATTTCGGTACTTTCTATCATCACCGAAGCGTGACACAATACGAGGCTGGTCATGATTACACCAAAATAATGCATTCCATCCTCCGCCCTTTTGCATTTCAATTTGCCAATTAGACATAATCTCTTTTAATTTAATGAAATCAAAATCTGCTTGCGTCCACTTATCTCCATTCGGATAATCCACTTTTAAATGATGAAAACTAAATGTCATACTTAATTCATTACGCTCAGGGTTTGAATATTTAATACAATTATCAATTGTCGTAGATGACATTTCTCCAACTGTAATTACATCTTTCCCTTCAAAAACATTTCGGTTCATCTCTTGTAAATATTCATGAACCCGCGGACCATCTGTATAATATTTACGGCCATCGCTTGTCGCCGTACTTCCGTCATCATTTAAAAACTGTTGATCTTTTGAAATTAAATTAATAACATCTAATCGGAATCCAGTTACCCCTTTATCCAGCCAAAAACGCATCATATCATACACTTCTTCACGAAGTTTTTCATTTTCCCAATTTAAATCAGCTTGCGTCTCATCAAATAGATGTAAAAAATATTGCTCTGTCTTCTCATCATATTTCCAAGCAGACCCACCAAACTTAGATTGCCAATTATTTTTTTCATCACGCCAAATGTAATAATTACGATATGGACTATTTTTATCTTCCTTCGCTTCCTTAAACCACTTATGCTCCGTTGAACTATGATTTACAACGATATCAAGCATAATTTCAATATTACGTGCCTTTGCTTCTTCTAAAAGCTCTTCAAACTCTTCCATCGTTCCGTAAGATGGATCAATGCTGTAGTAATCACTTACATCGTATCCATTATCATTTTGTGGTGATTGGTATATCGGTGTTAACCAAATATAATCTACTCCGAGTTCTTTTAAATAATCTAGTTTCTCTGTAACCCCTTTTATATCACCGGTTTCTTTATTGTAATAGCTATTAAAGCTCTTCGGATAAATTTGATAAACTACACTTTTATGCCAATCCTTCATGTTTAACTTCCTCCTACTTCTGTTTTGCTCGTTTTGCAAATAACCACGTTAACGTAAATGGGATTACAACTGCGATAATCATTCCTACAATAAATATTGGAATTGATTTCGGAATGATAGAAATAAATGCTGGTAATCCGCCAATTCCGATAGCAGGTGCTAATACACCATTTAGCGTAATAAATATAGCTGCAATAGCCGATCCTATAATTGCGGCATAGAACGGGAATTTATTTCGTAAGTTTACACCAAACATAGCTGGCTCTGTAATACCGAAATATGCTGAGATTGCTGATGTAGATGCCATACTTTTATCATTTTGATTTTTAGAAATCCAGAACATCGCAAGTGCCGCACTACCTTGCGCAATGTTAGAAAGAGCAATCATTGGCCAAATGAATGTACCACCGTGCTGTGCAATTAATTGTAAGTCGATAGCAATAAACATATGATGCATACCTGTAATTACAAGCGGTGCATATAATGCTCCAAACAATACTGCTCCAACTACTGGTACTGTTTCATATACACCTACTAATCCAGCTGTTAATAAATCTCCAATATGACGTGTAACTGGACCAATAATTCCTAATGCTAACACACCTGTTACAACAATCGTTGTAATTGGTACAACTAATAATTGAATTGCATTCGGTACATGTTTCTTTAAGAAGATTTCCACTTTACTTAGTACAAATGCTGCTACTAAAACCGGTAAGATTTGACCTTGATACCCTACCTTTTCAATTTGAAATAGTCCTAAAATATCGAAGTACTCAATCTTTTGTCCATCTAAACCAGTCGCTGCTTTGCCATAATCCCACGCGTTTAATAAGGCTGGATGCACAAGCATTAATCCCATAACAATCCCTAATATCGGACTACCACCAAAACGCTTCGTTGCTGACCAACCGACAAGTGCTGGTAAGAATACGAATGCTGTATTCGCCATCATATTAATTAAATCCCAAAGCCCACTTAAGTTTGGATACACATCTAATAAATTTTTACCTTCAAAAAATAAGTCCTTCGCCCCTAATAGATTGTTAATTCCCATTAGTAAACCAGCTGTTACGATTGCTGGTAATATCGGCATAAATACATCTGAAAATACTTTTACAAACTTTTGAGCTGGATTTAACTTTTGGTTTCCAGAGTCTTTCACGTCAGCTACTGTCGCTTCCTTCATACCTGCAAGCGTTATCAATTCTGCATATACTCGATCTACATCTCCTGGACCAATTACAATTTGAAATACCCCAGCGTTATGAAACGCTCCCTTCACTAATGAAACAGACTGCAATTTATCGTTATCTATTTTACTTTCATCTTTTAAAGCGATACGGAGCCTCGTTACACAGTGCGCAGCTTGTTCAATATTGTCTTTCCCACCAATATACTGCAACACTTCCTCTGCTGTTTGACGATAGTCTTTCCCCATATTCCCGTCCCTCTTTTCTTTTTTTGATACCGTTTACAATTACATATTAACTCGTATATATAAGTTAGTCAACACTCGTATATACGAGTTTGTAATTTTTTTATAAAAAAAGAGATGAAACAATAGTTTGTTCCACCTCTTTACTTCCTCCGCGCCACATCCGAAAAATGAAAAATATCTAAACGATGGCGTGATTCTGTATATTCGAACTGACTCCCATCATAAAAATGCGTAAAGTTTTTCACGACAACAACATAGTCTGTTCCATTTAAATCTAAATACTTTCTATCGTCCTCTGTACATGACTGTACTTCAATTACTCTCTGTGAGTAACTAATATGAAGACCTAGTTCTTTCTCAATGTATTTATAAATGGACTGCGCTGCAATTTCACTCGTTAATCCAGGAATATATTCCGATACAAAATGATTGATATCCAAAATTACTTTTTCCCCATCAATATTCCGTACGCGTTTAATATGATCTATTTCTGTTTTCTCTTTCACATTTAATAGCTTTGCAACCTCTTTTGTCGCTTTTACTTTCTCCATTTCCACGACTTCTGTAATACAATGGCGTCCTAAACGTTCATTTTCTTCTTGGAAGCTTACAATGCCACCGAAGTTGAATTCAATGTTTTTTCGCTTTAAAACAAAAACACCTTTTCCATGTATTTTTTGAACATACCCACGCTCTTGTAATAAATCTACAGCTTTTCTTACAGTACCGCGGCTTGCTTCATACTGCTTCATTAATTCAGTTTCTGATGGGATTTTGCATCCCTCTTTTAATTGTTTATTATCAATTGACTTGCTGATTTCTGTATAAATTTGTTCATACTTACTCATCATCTACAATAGCCCCTTGTCACCTTCTAATTCTATATGTATTATACCACGCTACACTCTTCTGCCAATCTCTCACTTATTTTCCAGTATAGGAAAAATACAGGTAAATATTTAATCTCTAAAACGTATTTTTATAAAAATTTTTATATTTTTCTTTTCATTCAAAAAAACATGTAGTATACTAACTTCAAAATCAGAGGAGAAAGGGAGCAAAGAACTATGCTTACTTATACAACAATTGTAGTTACATTTGCACAAAAACATCATCATCATACGTAACCCTTGAAACCTAGCGGAAAAATTACGCGTAGGTACAAGGGTTATTCCCGTTGTACCTACGTTAGGCGAAGAGCCATGTAGGTATTTTTTATCTACATGGCTCTTTTTTTATTGCCAAAAAGCTAGTAAAAAATGATGTTTAAGCAAAACTTACTACAAAGGAGTTAACAAAAATGGAAACGAAAAAATGGGGATTATGGATTTTAACAGCTTTTGTGATCGGAAATATGGTTGGCGGTGGCGTATTTATGCTCCCAGCGAATTTAGCACAAGTATCAGGTCCAATGGGTTCTACACTTGCTTGGAGTATTACAGGTCTTGGCGTATTTATGATTGCACTCGTATTTGGAAATTTAGCAATTCGAAAACCAGAATTAAAAGCAGGACCACAAAGTTACGCTCAAGCAATGTTCCCTTCAAAAAAAGCGGGAAAAGTTGCAGGATACAGTATGGCATGGGGATATTGGGCTGCGAACTGGGCTGCAACAGCATCTGTTATTATTTCCTTTGCTGGATATTTATCAACATTCTTTCCAGTTTTACAAAGTAAGCAAATTCTCTTTTCAACGAACGGATTTTCACTAGAACTCGGAAAAGGATTAACTTTCCTCGTATGTAGCCTTATGTTATGGGGAATTCAATATATTCTGTCTCAAAATATTGACCGAGCTGGAAATATGAATCTTCTTGCTACCATTGCAAAAATTATCGGATTTACAATGTTTATTGTAATCACATTATTCATTTTCAATGCCTCTAATTTCGGAGACGGTCAAACATTTATGAATGAGGCAGGACAATCAATTTCGTTAGGTGGACAAATCAATTCAGCTGCTATCGCAACACTTTGGGCATTTATCGGTATTGAATCTGCTGTAATGCTTTCTAACCGTGCTAAATCTCAGCGCGATGTAAAAAAAGCTACCATTTTCGGATTAATTATCGCTCTTCTTATTTACATGTCAATTACTTTACTTACAATGGGAGCTCTTCCACAAGATGCTTTAAAAGAGTCTCAAAAACCATTAGTAGACGCATTAAATTTAGCAATTGGCAATAAAGGTGCCTATATCATGGCTTTACTTGCACTTGTATCTTTATTTGGATCTACAGTTGGCTGGATCGTTGTTAGTTCAGAAGTACCTTACCAGGCAGCCAAGAATGGACTTTTCCCTAAGTTTTTCGCGAAAACAAATAAAAAAGGTAGTCCTTCAAAATCATTATTTATTACAAATGTGATGACGCAAATTTTCTTATTCTCAACGATTTCTGGCACTGTGTCAGAAGCCTATAATTTCGCTATCGTTGTAGCAACATTAGCTTATTTAATCCCATACCTTGTTTCCACGCTGTACCAATTCAAATTGGTTATTACAGGAGAAACGTATGATATAATGCCTGGCTCTCGAATAAAGGATGGAATCATTACTACACTAGCATTTGTCTACTCTATTTGGGTTATCAAAACAGGAACTGCTGATTTAAAAACGTTCTTCTTAGGAATCGGATTGTTTGTATTAGGTCTTATTCTTTATCCAGTATTAATGAAAGGCTCAAAAAAAATGAATTAAAAAAAGAGAAGCTACTGGCTTCTCTTTTTTATTAAAAATCTGTAATTAACTTTTCTTTTAACTCTCCTATAGATAAAGGTCTCGCATAATAAAATCCTTGTACGTAATCACAGCCCATAGATTGTAATAAACTTTCTTGCTCTACTGTTTCTACCCCTTCAGCAACTACTGCTAAATTTAAGCTATGGGCAATTTCAATAACAGATTTTACAATCGTTCGCTCTGGCTGTGCGTGATCATAATGAAATTCACGAATAAAGTTACGATCAATTTTCACTATATCCAGTGGCAGTTGCTTTAAATAGTATAAAGAAGAATAACCCGTTCCAAAGTCATCTAAAGCAATTAAAATACCCATATTTCTTAATTCTTGTAATGTAGCAATAATATAATCAAAATGGCGAACAGCGATACTCTCCGTTACTTCCAAAATTAAACGATTCGGTGGAAAGCCAGTTCTCCTTAAAATGCTACGTACAGATAAAATAAAACGCTTTTGCATTAATTGTTGTATGGATAAATTAACAGATAACCTTAGTCCTTCTTCATAATCTGGCAATGTTTTAAACAAGCGACATGACTTTTCTAATACCCAGTCTCCTAATTTTATAATAAGTCCAGATTCTTCAGCTACTGGAATAAATTCGCCTGGCGAAATAGGCCCTTCTTCTGTCGAACAACGTGCTAAAGCTTCAATACCAGTATATTTCTTCGTTTTCAAATCAATAATAGGCTGCAGTACCACATCTAATTCTTCATCACGAATTGCCTTTTGCAAAGCGAATTCAATTTTCATTCTACGATTTATTTTCGCACGTAACTCATCTGTAAAGAAACAAGCGGCATTTCTACCTTGTTCTTTCGCACTGTACATGGCTAAATCCGAATTTTTCAATAGTGTTTCTACATCTTGTCCGTCTTGCGGATATGAGCACAGTCCTAGACTAGCTGAAATGTATACTTCATGACCTTCAAGCATGAATGGTGCCTGAAAACATGACAACACAGATGTCGCTAACTGCCTCATCTCATCTTGTGTATGATTTTTTGTTAACAGCACAAATTCGTCGCCACCCAGCCTAGCCAGAACATCTTTCTCTCCTAGCACATAATGCAACCGTGAAGCAACTTCGCTTAAAAGTAGATCTCCTATCATATGACCTAGCGTATCGTTTACTAATTTAAAACGATCTAAATCAAAGTAAATCATACCAAATTCTTTTTTGTCTGCAATCATCTCGTTTACAGTCGTTATTAACTGCAATCGGTTTGGTAAACTCGTTAAAGCATCATGATACGCAAGCTCCCTATAACGACTTTCGCTTACCCGCAACCTCCGTTCTGCTTCTTTCCTACTACTAATATCATTTCGGATCGCAATAAATTGATATGGCTCTCCTTTTTCATTTAAAAATGGAACAATTGTTGTTTTAACCCAATAATATGTACCATCTTTTGCTTGATTTCGAATCTCACCTCTCCATACTTTTCCGCTCAAAATGCGCTTCCATAGAATTTGAAAAAATGTTTTCGGGTGATATCCTGAATTTAAAATACGATGATCTTTCCCTATTAACTCTTCTCGTGTATATTTGGAGATTTCACAAAACTTATCATTTACATATGTAATAAGACCCTTTCGGTCTGTAATCGCAACAATTGAAGACTCATCTAATGCTAACTTTAAATCTCGCAATGAAGAGTCATATAATGCATGACCTCTTTGTTCTAGCATGCGCATCTCTCCTTGCTTCCTATCTGACTAAAGCACAACTTGTTTCTTTTCATAGAAATAGAGATATTTCATTTCCTAATAATCGTCCTCTACATAAATCACGTTTTGAAATATGCCGATTAAAATAACATAATATTATTTGTAATAAAAAGCAATATAATACCGTTTCAATTATAAATAGTAGTCTCTGATCGTTATAATTAGCTTACTTTATTATACCTTATTCATTCTCTTACATTCCTTTATAGCTAGCTCCATACAACCACTGTTTCCTACTAATCCCGCTCACATTTAACCTCTTTGCTTTACTAGCGAAATAGAAGTTTGAGCACACTATACAACTATTCACGAATAATAATATAAAAATTAAAATTAGTATATATGTTTTTGAATTACAATAACAAAATATTAACATATTTTCACCTTTATTTTGGAAATATTTTATAAATAAATACTTTATTAAACGAAAAAAAAAGAGGATAGCCTCTTTTTTTCGTTTAATACGGATATGGCATTGGCTGATAACCCGGATATGGCGTTGGGTATGGGGCTGGATAAGTTACTGGGTACGGTGCTGGATAGTAGCCTCCACCTGCTGCACCCGTTAATGCACCAGCTGTAAGTCCACCTAACATGCCTCCAGCAAAACTTCCAGGGAAAAATCCACCGCCCCATGAGCCGCCACCCCAGCCCCATCCACCACCGTGATGATGATGATGATCATAATGATTGTGACCACCATAGTGATGATGCCCGCCATTATGATGGTTTCCTCCATGATTATGACGATAATACAATCCGTTATTTTCTATATAATTCATATTTCTCCTCTCCTTTGCCATTTTCTCAACTTAATAGGTATTGCATGAATAGTACGGACCTTGTTAGTAACCTATATAATAAGAAGAAACCACATAATACGGATAACCATATCCTAAGTTTCAGCATGCATCTGCTACAAATCCATGATATGATTATCCCCTTTCCTATATAAAGGGCCTGGGTTTTGTCCCTCCTACACTGTTTATTAACCAGCAAATAGCGGGATAATAACGTAACAATATACTGTATGTAGGACAAATGCGGAAAGCATGGGGAAACTGCCTATATTTTGTAAAAAAATCAAAACACTTTATAATAAGAATGTCGGATTATACCTTTTTATATTAGAAGTCTATATTTAAGAAAGATTAGAGGAATTTTATAGAAATGAAGAAGCCTATCGTTCAATTATTATTGGTATTTACAATTATATCTATCGTTCTTTTCCTATTAAATACATCATTTATTTCTTTATATACATTTGTCGGTGCACTATGGTCTATTACAATCGTAGGAATTTCATTCGTTATTTTTATCGAAAATAGGTCTCCTCAAAGCACCTTAGCATGGTTTTTAGTATTAGCACTTCTTCCCGTTATAGGGGTGCTTTTATACTCTATTTTCGGTCGTAGCCGTTGGAGAAGAAAAAAACATCTACATCGTTCAGAAGAGCAAAGAAAATTATTCCGTGAAATATTAGAAGGAAGACGAGTAGAATTATCACTCACAGTCCCCTTACATGAACGTTCTACACATTTAACAAAAGTCGTACAAAGATTTGGAGGCGGACCTGCCGCAGATAAAACAACTACAAAACTTTTAACAAATGGCGATCAAACATTCTCAGAAATTTTGCAAGCTATCGAGCAAGCAAAACATCACATACATATTCAATACTATATTTATAAATCTGATGAGATTGGTACAAAAGTTCGAGATGCTTTAATAAAAAAAGCAAAAGATGGTGTTATTGTACGATTCCTTTATGATGGACTCGGAAGTAACACTTTAAGAAGACGTTTTTTACAACCTATGAAAGAAGCTGGAATTGAAATTGTTGAATTTGATCCTATTTTTTCAGCTTGGTTACTTGAAACTGTCAATTATCGTAACCATCGAAAAATCGTTATTGTAGATGGAGAAATCGGTTTTACTGGTGGACTCAACGTCGGTGATGAATATCTTGGTCGTTCAAAAAAATTTCCCGTTTGGCGTGATAGTCATTTAAAAATAGAAGGAAAAGCACTATATAAATTACAAGCAATTTTTCTAGAGGACTGGCTCTATGCCTCTAGTGGTTTAAACAACTATTCTTGGGATCAATTTATGAATAGACAATACTTCCCAGGTAAAGAAATTTCAAATACAGAAGGCGCTGTGCAAATTGTAGCGAGCGGACCAAGCTCAGATGATAAAAGCATTCGTAATACATTATTAGCCGTTATGGGATCTGCAAAAAAATCGATTTGGATCGCTACACCATACTTTATTCCAGATCAAGAAACCTTAACATTATTACGTTTAAGTGCAATATCTGGCATAGATGTACGCATTTTATATCCTGGTAAAAGTGATAGTATTATTAGTGATCAAGCATCACAATCCTACTTCACTCCACTTTTAAAAGCTGGTGCCTCCATTTATAGTTATAAAGATGGTTTTATGCATGCAAAAATTGTACTCGTTGATGATAAAATCGCGACAATCGGAACAGCAAATATGGACGTACGTAGCTTTGAATTAAATTACGAACTTATTAGCGTACTATATGAATCAGAGACCGTTCATGATATTAAACGTGATTTTGAAGATGACTTTAAATATTCCACTGAAATTAAATGGAACACATTCCAAAAAAGAAGTATCAAAAAACGAATATTAGAGTCTTTCATGCGACTCATTTCTCCATTACTGTAAGCAATCAATATAATATTGATTGCTTTTTGTTTTGCATTTATCCCCTTTCCTTTTCTTTGCATACCATATTAAAACAAGTTATCATAAGATGTATTACTTTATGAAAATAATGTTAGGTGGGAAATACATGTTAGAACAATTTCATATACATGCTGATTTAAAACAACAGCTCTCAACCATTCACGAAAAGAATAAGCAAGAAGCTGGTGAAAATGCACATTTAATTGGTAAGAAAATATATAAAGCATCTGATAACAGCATTATTGAAGATGCTATTACAGCACTTCTTCTTGGCAAAAACATTCTACTAAAAGGACCAACTGGTAGTGGTAAAACAGTACTAGCGGAAACTCTTTCTTCTTTATTCCAAAAACCAATGCATAGCATTAACTGTTCTGTCGACCTAGATGTAGAAGGTATTTTAGGATACAACACGCTACAAACAAAAGATGGCGCATCTGAAGTTACATTTGTTAACGGTCCTCTTATGAAAGCAATGAAGAGCGGTCATTTCTTATATATTGATGAAATCAATATGGCAAAACCTGAAACGTTACCACTTCTTCACGGTGCGTTAGATTACCGTAAAATGATTACTAACCCGTTTACACAAGAAGTTGTATATGGTGATGACGAGTATCGTGTAATTGCGGCAATTAATGAAGGTTACGTTGGTACAAGTGAACTAAACGAAGCATTAAAAAACCGTTTCGTTATTATTGAAGTTCCTTACATTCAAGGTGATACATTAAAAGAACTATTATTAGCTGAATCAAAATTAAATGATGTTGCAACAATTGAAAAGTTCGTTGCATTTGCAAGCGACCTTATGCCTTTAGCTCGTGATGGACGTGTAAGTGAAGAGGCAGCAAGTATTCGTGGCATTATCGACGCATGTGATTTAGGTGTATATATTCCTGTTATGCGCGCAATCGAACGTAGTATTATCGCAAAATTAAACGATGAAACAGAACAAATGACTGTCCGTGAATTAGCAGAAAGTTATTTCTTTGAGGGATAATTCATGAGACAAATTTTTAGTGACAAAAAAATTGATGCGTCGCTGTTTCTACAAATGGAAAACTTAATGTATGCTCTTTTAAAAGAAGACGATGCCTACCTTGAGTATGGCTATAAAGCATACTACGACGAAATTGAAAAAAAGGTTGTCATTAGTCACTTTTGGGATGATCGAAAAGAAGAGGATACAGTAATCGGATTAAAAAGCGAAGTGTTTTTAAAAGCACTTGGTAATAAACATTACTCGGACATGACTTTAATTCGTTCTTATGCGATTGAATTACAAGAATCACCCTTAAAAAAGTTTTTAACACAATTATTTGTTCTATTAGAAGATTTACGTGTTGAGGAAATCGTAAAAAACTTACGCCCTGGCACAAAGCATGTTTTTAAAAGAAGAAAAGAAATGTATCGCAATTACTTTGGTTCACAAAATGAAATCAATCGTGTTCGTAACTATCACGGTGATCGTCTATTTTGTCTCTGCTATCTTTCATTAACGAGCGATAAATATGAAATGTTTAATAATGAATATTTCGAGCAAATTGAAGCAATTTTGCATGAAACATTCCAAGCCCGTAATACAGAAGACATTATGTATATCGTTGAAAAAATTCGCTATCGTTTAGAAGGACTTCTTGAAAGTGATATGCTGAACAATTATTTCGGACATGCTCCGCTTTATTTATCTGTCATTGCAGACGAAAAAAACTGTCGTGTCGAAGATTTAGCAAATGATGATACGCAGCTCGTAGATGACGATGAAAATAAAAACAAAATGGATGAAAGTTTCTCCACATGGCATCGTGAAAATAAAAATAACGAAAACGAGAACTTTTTACGCTTTGAATTAGAAAGCGGAACAAAAACAAACATGATGGGCGATACTGCTCGTGAATCAGAAGATGGTGACCAAGCACTTGGCTCTGTACAAGGTACTTCTCAAAAAAGTACACAATCCAACTTTGATGGCGCTGATACAGAAGAAGCAAGAGCTTCACACGCTTCTAGCCAAAACGAGGGTGCGTACGGTAAGTATAACGTTGGTGCCTCTCATACATTTAAAGAAGCTCGTAAAGCAAATGCCGATGAGAAAAAAGATTACCAAGCTATCAAATCAGTCGTTAATAAAGATGTAAAAGAATTAAAGAAAATTATCGAAAAAACGATTGAAAATAAAACGAATGCAAATAGTGATAAATACTACGGAAGACTTCGTAAGAAATTCCTTCGTATTTATACTGAAAAGCAGCCGCGCATGTTTTATAAAAAAGGACAAGAATCACAAGAACTCGATGTTGCATTCCAATTGTTAGTCGACTGCTCTGGTTCTATGTATAACAAAATGGAAGAAACGAAAAAAAGTGTGGTCCTATTCCATGAAGCGTTGAAATCTTTAAAAATCCCGCACGCTATTAGCGGATTTTGGGAAGATGCTTCTAGTGCTAAACCTGAAGATAAGCCGAACGTTATCCATGAAGTTGTAACGTATAAAAACTCAACGTTACCAAACGTTGGTCCCGAAATTATGCAGCTTCGCGAAGAAGAAGATAACCGCGACGGATATATTATTCGTATCGTTTCTGAAAAGCTTGCGAAAAGACCAGAAAAGCATAAATTCTTACTCGTCTTTACAGACGGTGAGCCTTCTGCGCTGGACTATCAGCAAGACGGTATTTTAGATACGCATGAAGCTGTCAAACTTGCTCGTAAAAGTGGTATGGAAGTAATCGGGATCTTCATCGAAGAAGGCGAAGCGAAAGAAGCAACTTATCAATTAATGAAGAACATTTATAACCATCACTTCTTAGTTGCAAATCACGCTGAAGATTTACGCCTGAAGATTAAACCACTATTGAAAAAGTTACTACTGAAGACGATTGAATAGAAAAACAGGAGCCTTGCGCTCCTGTTTTTTTCTTTCACTCACTTTGTTTCTGGTTGAAATTTGTATGGAATGGCTACTTCTAATAATGCCTCGAATCCTCTATCGTAGAATGGGAATCGTTCATTTGCGAGCGTTCGATCCACCCACTCTATTGCAGAAATTTCTTCTTCATCTTCCGCAATCAGTTCACCTTTTACTACATTTGCTCGGAATGTAAAAAGTATTGCATGATTCCCTGATGCTTCAAAGAATTTTTCATTGATCGCAACAAGTCCACCTGCCACGGCAGTTAAACCTGTCTCTTCTTTCACTTCTCTTATTAGTGCTTCCTCTAACGTTTCATCCTTTTCAACAGCCCCGCCTGGCAATGACCAAACGTTTTGTTCTACATTATGTACCATTAATATTTTATCTGTTTCTTCGTCATGTATTAGTGCATATACGACATCAACTCTTTGCATACGACTTCTCTCCCTCCAAAAATGATGAAGAGCCGATTCCTAAGAATCGACTCTTCCTATTAATTCATCACTAACTCAGCTGTGAGCTTTTTTTTTAACTTAGCCAGCATGTCCGTTGTCATTTTGTCTAAATCGTATTCTGCTTTAAAGCCCCACTCTTTCATTGCTGCTGTTGCATCAATAGAGTTTGGCCAGCTATCAGCGATTGTTTGACGAGCAGGATCTACAGCGTAATCCATTGTAAACGTCGGGATGTGTTTACGAATCGATGCTGCGATTTGCTCTGGCTCAAAGCTCATTGCTGTAATATTAAACGCGTTTCTATGCACAAGTTTACTTGGATCAGCTTCCATTAATGAAATGATCGCTTGTAAAGCATCTGGCATATACATCATATCCATGTATGTGCCTTCTGCAATGTATGAGGTGTATGTGCCTTTTTTAATCGCCTCATAATAAATTTCAACTGCATAGTCAGTTGTTCCGCCTCCTGGAGGAGCTACGTAAGAAATTAAACCTGGGAAACGTACACCGCGCGTATCAACGCCAAACTTTTGATGATAATAATCACATAGTAATTCTCCTGCTACTTTGTTTACCCCATACATCGTAGTAGGACGCTGAATTGTATCTTGTGGCGTATTATCTTTCGGCGTTGATGGACCGAATGCACCGATAGAACTTGGCGTGAAAAACTTACAGTTTAATTCACGAGCTGCTTCTAATGCATTTACAAGTCCACCCATATTTAAATTCCAAGCAAATAACGGATTTTTTTCTGCTGTTGCTGAAAGTAAAGCTGCTAAATGAATAATTGTATCTACTTCATTACGCTTTGCGATATCATGTAGTTTTTGTCCATCTGTTACATCTAACGTTTCAAATGGACCAGACGTTACTACTTCACTATCTGTTTCACGAATATCTGTTGCAATAATATTTGATGCACCGTATACATCACGAAGTTTCATTACTAGTTCAGAACCAATTTGCCCTAAAGAACCGGTTACTAGAATTTTTTTCATTTTCCCCACTCCTCATTTGCAAGCTATTCAAAAGATGTCGTTACTTAAATGATGCCCATTTCTTTCCCTACTTTTTCATACTTACGAATTGCTTCATCTAACATTTCTTTCGTATGAGCTGCTGTAGGCATATTACGAACGCGTCCTGTTCCTTTTGCTACAGTTGGGAACACGATAGATTTTGCGTAAACGCCTTCTTCATTTAGACGTTTACTAAATTCTTGTGTTAATACTTCGTCACCAATAATACAAGGTGTAATTGGCGTTTCACTTTCTCCGATGTTAAAGCCAAGTTCTTTTAACCCTTGTTTTAAATAGCGACCATTTTCCCATAAACGATCGTGCAACTCTGTGCTTTCCATTAAGATTTCAATTGATCTCATACATGCAGCTGCATCAGCTGGTGTTAATGCTGTAGAGAATAAGAATGGACGTGAACGAACTTTTAACCAGTCAATTAAGTTTTGTTTCCCTGCTACATATCCACCAATTACCCCAATTGCTTTTGATAATGTACCAATTTGGAAATCAACTTTATCAGACAGACCGAAGTGCTTTACAGTTCCTGCACCTTTACCAAGTACACCTGAACCGTGTGCATCATCTACGTATGTCATTAAGTCTAATTCTTCTGCAATCTCAACAATTTCTGGTAGTTTTGCAACATCCCCATCCATTGAGAAGACACCGTCTGTAATTACCATTAATTTATTGTAAAGACCTGATTCTTTCGCCGCGATTGCTTTTTGGCGTAAATCTTCCATATCAGAATGTTTATAAACAATAATTTTTGCTTTTGATAGACGACTACCATCAATAATAGAAGCATGGTTTAATTCGTCTGAAAGAATCGCATCATTTTTATCCATAACGGCTGAAATCGCTGCCATATTACAGTTAAATCCTGATTGGTAAGCAATCGCTGCTTCTGTATGTTTAAACTTTGCAATTGTTTCTTCTAATTTAATATGCAAATCTAAAGTACCGTTAATTGTACGAACAGCTCCTGCTCCAACGCCGTACTTATGAATTGCACCAATTGCTGCTTCTTGCAAACGGCTATCTGTTGCTAATCCAAGATAGTTGTTTGAAGATAAGTTAATATATTCTTTTCCGCCAATTGTAATGATCGGTCCATTTGAACTCTCAAGCGGATCAATTACGTTATAAAGCCCCTTTGATTTTAAATCCTCTAAATTTTCTTCTAAAAATTTTGCAAGTGTTTTACTAGACATTGTGAAGCCTCCCATCGTTCATGTAAGCGAATTATTGTCTTAATAGTTCTAATAATCCCTCTACTAGCTTAACACGTTTTCAGAATTTATTATAGAAAAATAGTTTAAAGTAACCGCTTACAATTCTAGATTATATATGATTCATTACAAGAAATCTATCATTTACTTTTCATATTTGGTAGAATAAAAAAAATATTTAAGGGGGCTTCAATCATGGCATTTACTGAATCTGATGTATACAATAACGAAGCATTTTTTGAACAATATATGAAACGAAGATACCGAGAAAATAGCCCAAATGAATCACTTGAAAAACCAGCCTTCTTTCAACTCATTGGTGATGTGAAAGGAAAGCAAATCCTCGATTTAGGCTGTGGGGACGCTAAATTTGGCAAGGAATTATTAGAAAAAGACTGCCGCTCTTACACCGGTATTGAAGGCTCCGAACTTATGTATGAAAAAGCTAAAAAACAACTAGAAAATAAAAATGGGATCGTCCATTTTTTAAACCTCAAAGACTACACATACCCTCCTGCTACTTTTGATTTAGTAACATCTAGACTCGCCTTACATTATATTGAACATCTTCCTATCATTTTTCAAAATGTGTACGAAACTTTAAAAACAAATGGAACCTTTACTTTTAGCGTTCAACACCCTGTTATTACCTCTTCATTTGAAAGCTTGCAAACGAGCGGAAAAAGAACGAGTTGGCTCATCGATGATTATTTTAAAATGGGAAAACGCGTTGAACCCTGGATTGATCAAGAAGTTATTAAATATCATCGTACAACGGAAGAATATTTTACATTATTACAACAAGCTGGATTTACGATTACAAATATAAAAGAAGCTACACCAAATCAAACTTATTTTCAGAGCGAAGAAGAATATGAACGACGTTTACGTATTCCCCTCTTCCTACTATTCTCTTGCGAAAAATAAAAAAGACAATGATGATTCATCGTCTTTTTTATTATCTCATTGCCTGAGCAACCTCTTTACGTACACGTCTTCCTTTTCCGTGCGGAATACAAAGTGGCGTCCCAAATAACGGATCCGTACTAATTTGACATTCCATTCGGAATACATCACGTACTAGCTTCTCATCTACTACTTCTTCCGGCTTACCTTGTGCATATATTTGTTTATCTTGAATGGCTACAATATTATCTGCATAACGGCATGCTAAATTTAAATCGTGTAATACCATAACAATTGTTCTTTGTTCTGTTTCATTTAATTCGAATAATAAATCTAGCACTTCAATTTGGTGAGTCATATCTAAATATGTAGTAGGCTCATCCAGTAAAATAATATCTGTATCTTGTGCAAGCGTCATTGCAATCCAAGCACGTTGTCGTTGTCCACCTGAAAGAGCATGCACATCACGCTCAGCAAATTCTGTCATACCTGTTGCCGCAAGGGCTTTTTGTACCATTTCCTCATCTTTTTCTGACCATTGCTTCAGCCATGTTTGATATGGATAGCGTCCTTGTTTTACAAGTTGCAATACTGTAAGCCCTTCTGGTGCTTGTGGTCCTTGCGGTAAAATTGCCATTTGACGAGCGATTTGCTTCGTTTGCATACTTTGAATGGCTTGATTATCTAACAAAATGTCACCAGTTGTTGGTTTTAATAATCTAGCTAGTGAACGTAATAAAGTTGATTTCCCACAACCGTTAGAACCGATAAAGATTGTAATTTCGCCTTTTGGAATTTCTAAATTCAACTCATCAATAATAATTGTTTCACCATAAGACAACGTCAAACGTTTCGTCTCCAATGCTTTTTGCATATTCATCTCCCTTTATGAATTCCGACTTTTATAAAGTAAATAAATAAAATAAGGTGCACCAATTGCTGATGTAAATACTCCTGCTGGAATTTCAAGTGGCGTGAAAACTGTACGCCCAATTAAATCTGCAGCAAGTACTAAAATTGCACCAACGATTGCCGCCACTGGGAGTAATGCACCGTATAAAGAACCAATTAGTCTTCGTGAAATATGAGGTGCCATTAAACCGACAAATCCAATTCCTCCGGCAAAGGCAACTGCTCCACCAATTAAAGCTGTACTCAGTAATAACATGAATACGCGTGACTTCGTTAAAGGAACACCAAGTCCTACCGCAATATCATCCCCTAGCTCTTGCGCATTTAAATGTCTAGCAGCTATAAATGATATTACCGTTAAAATGAGAACCCACGGCGCAAGTACCATAACATTTTGCCATGAAGAACCGTACACAGTACCTGTAATCCATACATTCGCTTGGCTCGCTTGATAAATTGGCGCTAATAACATAAACAAAGTCGTTGCTGCTTTCGTCAATGCCCAAAACCCAACACCAATTAAAACAAGACTAATCGGTGATAATCCATCATTTCTCCATGCGAATAAATATACAAAAAGCGCTACAATTGTAGCCCCAACAAAGGCTGCTAACGGCATATAATGAATGCTTACAGTTAGCGCATTATTTTTATCACTAAATATAGCTAAAAATAATACAACTGCAACACTTGCACCACCTGTAATCCCGATAATATCAGGAGAAGCAAGTGGGTTTCGAACGAGACCTTGTAAAATACATCCTGCTACAGCAAGTGCAATTCCTACAAGGATGGCAATTAAAATACGCGGCATACGAAACTTATTTACAACCATATTTGACATCGCATCGCCATTTCCAGTGATCGCTTGCCATACATCATAAGGAGCAATTTTCATGTCTCCCATACCTGCACTCGCAAAAAATAATCCTATTAAAACAACTAATAAACTGAATAAGACGAGACAAGCTCGTTTATACATTAAAAACGAGAGCCCGCCTTTTCCTATACGAAACGGAATATACTTCTTCATTTGCTAAGCCCTCTCTTACGTGCAATATAAATAAAGAATGGAGCTCCGATAAACGCTGTCATAACTCCTACCGGTACTTCTTGTGGCATAATGACATATCTTGCTGCGATATCAGCTAAGATTAATAGTATTGCACCTAACAAGCCGCTATACGGTACTCTCCACCTATGATCTACTCCAACAAGAAATCTGGAAAAATGCGGGGTAACAATACCAATAAATCCAATTGGACCTGCGACCGCAACTGAACCACCAGATAGTAGAACAATAATAAGTAGTACGAATGATTTCATTAAAATCGTTCGTTGTCCAAGCCCTTTTGCAACATCTTCCCCCATCATTAATGTATTTACTTTCCCTGCCATCATAATTGATGCAACCCAGCCTACTAATAAATACGGGAATACAGATTGTAAAATTTCTAACTTTCTTCCTTGCACCGATCCGGCAAGCCAAAATAATACCTCTTCAAGTGCTTTTTCATTTAACACAAGTAATCCTTGTGTTAATGATGAAAATAACGCACTAATTGCGACCCCTGCTAATGTTAACTTAAGAGGCGTCGTCCCTTCTTTCCCTAAAGAACTAGAAGCGAATACAAGTATAGCTGCAACAGCTGCCCCTAAAAAGGCAATCCACGTGAAAGCTGATAATGATGTCACGGAAAAAATAACAATTGCTACAACTATGAAAAACGCAGCACCTGAATTTAATCCAATAAAATCTGGAGAAGCAAGTGGATTCTTCGTTAACGTTTGCATAAGACAACCAGCGATGGCTAAACTAGCACCAACACTAGCTGCAATTAACGCCCTTGGTAGACGCACATTTTGAATAATAATATGTTCATTGGAACCATTAAAATGAAAAAAAGCATCCAACGCTAATTTCCAACTCGTATTTGTATATCCGAAAATAATACTTCCCCAAATACAAATAATGACTGCAATGATTCCAACAAATAATCCGATCCATTTTGCTTGATTTGTTTTTAATAACATGCAGCGTTTCCCCTTCAATGTATAATGATACGTTGTAAGTGTATTTCAACTTAATTCGCATTGTCAACGGAAATGAGAATTATTTTCAACCGTATGTATTGACAATCAAAGGATAAAGGCTTAATATCATGCTTGCTATTGAAAAAACTTCTCAATATGTAGGGGGTACATAATGAAATTCATGCGAAAGAAATCGTTTACAGTATTTGTATTTTTACTAGCCTTTTCATTACTTTTAAGTGCTTGTGGAAAATCAAATACGAAAGAAGAAACAAAAGAAGATACGAAAAAAGAAATGATTACAGTTGAACATGCAATGGGTAAAACAGAAGTTCCTGCGAACCCAAAACGTGTAGTTATTTTAACAAATGAAGGAACTGAAGCTTTACTTGAACTAGGTGTGAAACCAGTTGGGGCTGTAAAATCTTGGACTGGTGATCCATGGTATCCACATATTAAAGATAAAATGAAAGATGTAAAAGTTGTTGGTGATGAAGGACAAGTGAACGTAGAAACAATCGCTTCTTTAAAACCAGACTTAATTATCGGTAACAAAATGCGTCACGAAAAAGTGTACGAGCAACTAAAAGCAATTGCACCTACTGTGTTTTCTGAAACGCTACGCGGTGAATGGAAAGATAACTTCAAATTTTATGCAAAAGCATTAAATAAAGAAAAAGAAGGTCAAAAGGTTTTAGCTGATTACGATAAAAGCATGAAAGATTTAAAAGCCAAACTAGGCGATAAAGTAAATCAAGAAATCTCTATGGTTCGCTTCATGCCTGGTGATGTTCGTATTTATCATGGCGATACATTCTCTGGTGTTATTTTAAAAGAACTTGGATTTAAACGTCCTGGTGATCAAAATAAAGATGACTTCGCAGAGCGTAACGTATCTAAAGAACGTATTTCTGCAATGGATGGCGATGTATTATTCTACTTCACATTCGATAAAGGAAACGAGAAAAAAGGTTCTGAATTAGAAAAAGAATATATCAATGATCCTCTATTTAAAAACTTAAATGCAGTGAAAAATAATAAAGCATACAAAGTTGACGATGTTATTTGGAATACAGCTGGTGGTGTAATGGCTGCTAACCTACTACTAGATGACATTGAAAAACGCTTTGTTAAATAATACACCTCTAGCCAGCTCCCTTCTACGGAGCTGGTTTTTTCATTTCACTGAAGTGTCACATTATTTCATTTTGTATTTTTATTCCCAATATGTTATATTATAAAAGTAAATAGAATATATTTTCTCTATATCAGAATAAATGTTTTAATCTAAATTTTCTGATTAATCACTATTTTATTTCCTTTTAGAATTCAATTATTACATTTGAAAACGCTTATCATCTCGTTTTCAGGGCAAAATACAGTAACGGTTGAAGAAAAATAGAACTTTTCTAGAAATTTTCTTTCTATTTCCATATAATTCTATTGACTTCTAAATATTTTGTGAATTAAAATAATTACATAAATATCCGTTATACAGGATTAGGGGGAAACAAACATGGATGCAGCTTTAAAATTAGACAAAGCTGGAGAGCAACAATCACCAAAAAAACATCCACCAGGATTATATTTGTTGTTCTTTACAGAGGCATGGGAAAGATTTAGTTATTACGGAATGCGTGGCTTATTAGTTCTTTATTTAACAACGAGCTTAGTAAGCGGCGGTTTAGGATTTGATAAAGCAGTTGCTGTACAAATATACGGTATTTTCACAATGTTAGTATACTTCACTCCGATTATTGGTGGTTGGTTAACTGACCATTTCATTACGAAGCGACACGCCATTACTATTGGTGGTATCATCATGGCAATTGGTAACTTTGTACTATTTTCAATGAATACGAAAACTGGACTATTTTTAGGATTAGGATTATTAGTTATTGGTAACGGATTCTTCAAACCAAATATTTCGACTTTACTAGGTCAATTATATAGCGACAACGATTCTCGTCGTGATAGTGCTTTCACTATCTTCTACATGGGAATTAACTTAGGAGCTCTTATCGCTCCATTCATTTGCGGTTACTTCACAGATTACAAATATGGATTCTTAACAGCTTGTATCGGTATGATCATTGGACAGGTTGCTTTTAATTTCTTAGCACCTCGTTACTTAGGAACAATTGGTACAACTGTTGTAGGTAAAAAGTCTAAAGAAAAAACTGCAAAAGTAATTGAGAAAAAACCTTTAACATCACAAGAGAAAAAACGTACAGCTGCAATTTTAATTTTAACTTGTTTCGTTGTATTCTTCTGGGCAGGCTTTGAACAAGCTGGTAGTTCTTTAACACTTTACACAGATAAGTTCGTAGATCGTACAATTGGTGGATTTACAATTCCAACACCTTGGTTCCAATCTGTAAACCCACTATTCATTATCTTACTAGCATTACCTGTTTCAGCTTTATGGATTAAGCTTTCAAAAACAAAAAATGGTGATTTAAAAATTCCAACAAAAATGGCACTAGGTATGATTTTACTAGGTATTGGATACTTAGTTCTAACTTTAGCTGTTTTAAAAACTGGTAGTGATGAAGGTAACATTACAATGAAGGCAAACTTACTATTCATTGTATTCACTTACATGTTCCACACAATCGGTGAATTATTCTTATCACCAATCGGATTATCTATGGTTAGTGCAATCGCTCCTGTTAAATTAGCTTCTTTATTAATGGGTGTATGGTTAGCTGGTACTGGATGTGCAAACTTCTTAGCAGGACAATTAGCTGCTTTCACTCAATCTTTAGGATATTTAGAAGTATTCGCAAGCATCGGTGTTATCGTAATCGTACTAGGATTAGTACTTCTTATGTTCTCTAAGAAAATTGCACATATGATGGAATAATAAAAAAGACGCTTCTAAAATTAGAAGCGTCTTTTCTATTACTTCTCCTCTAAAGCCGTCACGTTCACGTGAACGCTTTCTCCAGGATTAGATACATCATACACTTGAGCAACCCCACTCTGCTCGTCACAGCTCTCAATCCATACTGGTACGCCCTCATATGTAACGTCAATGCTACTTGAAGAAGATAAGATTTGTTTCACACGTTTTACATCCATACTACTATTCCTCCTTTTACTTACTGCACTCCTTTCTATCTTTTCTTTTCCCTTTAGAATATATTCCATATAACAACATGTTAATTGATAACCTTTTCTTCCTTACATGCTAACATTTACTCTCATATCACCTTTCTGACAAATAAAAAAAGACGTATATCCCACACGTCTTTTTCCATAATATTCAAATTTTAAGAAAATAATGTTTTTACAACTTCACTTACTTTATCATTATGAATTTGATAATACACTTCTAGTCCTCGTCTTTCAAAGCGTACTACTTTATTTTGTTTTAATTTCGTTAAATGTTGTGAAACCGTTGATTGTGGAATTTCTAACACTTCCTGTAATTGTGTTACATTACAAGTTCCACGTTGCATTAGTTCCATTACTAGGCGTAAACGTAACGGATGCGCTAACGCTCTTAACATTTGTACATCTTCTTCTGAAATACGACATTCGAATTGATTTTGGCTCATAAAGTTCCCCTCATTTTCGTTTTTATTTTCTTTTTATTTATTTATATATCTGTTCTTATATTTCCTGTTACGACATAACTTTATCAACCTATAATGCTGAAAATTTTTTCCACCTTTATCAGGAAAGAATTCAGGAAAAATTCCTTGCTGATTTTGAATATTATACTATATGATATAATGAAAAAGCAAAAGTAAGGGCTATGAATACTTTGCTTACAAACGTTGTTTTATCAAGCTTTTTGTTATATTTTCACCTCACTGCAACGTACAGTAACGATATTGTAAAATACCGTCTATAATTGATAACCTATCGTAACGTATTTGGGTTATATTTAACCTCTTTGTTATGCTAAAAGGAATTTTCAGTAAAAAAAGATAATGTAATATTAAAAATTGACTTATTGTTGTTTTAATTCGTATTGTACTTGCTCAGACTGTTATTCAAAACTTCCTATTAAATGCATTTGGTTTCTCTTTCTTACTAGATCAACTCAGACCAGCATGTGACACCTATCAAATTTCAACATCCTATATACTTAATGCAAAGACGTCATCTAACATATAAGATTAATGATATACGAACAAATAAAACAATATAGAAATAACTTCAAAAAGCAAACTCAAATCTATTTGAGTTTGCTTTTTGTCTACTTTATGAACAAAGCATTTCTTTTAATACTATTATGGAATAATTATACTTTTTTACGTTGACAATAGTGTTGAAGGAGAATATACTAAGCATGTAAGTTGATTGTGAATTGTTTCACAAATAATGTGAATTTCTTCACATAAAATAGATAGGAGTTGTCATTATTATGAGTACTTGGACACAAATTTATGACCCATTAAACAATATTTGGTTATCTGCACTAATCGCAGCACTTCCAATTTTCTGCTTCATCATTTGTTTAATGGGACTGAAAATGAAAAGTTACATGGCTGGCCTTTACAGTGTGATTGTCGCTATTATTCTTGCTATATTCGTTTATAAAATGCCAGCAACTGTAGCTGTAGCATCTGCCGGATTCGGTGTTTTATCTGGATTTTATCCAATTTGTACTATCGTTATCGCAGCAATTTTCCTTTATAAATTAACTGTTAAAACAGAGCAATTCAACATCATTCGTGATAGTATTTCAAGCATTACAAATGACCAACGTTTACAAGTATTATTAATCGCTTATTCTTTCGGTGCTTTCTTAGAAGGCGCAGCTGGTCTAGGGGTTCCAGTTGCTATTACAGCTGCATTACTAGTAGGTATGGGCTTTAACCCATTAAAAGCAGCAGGAATTTGTTTAGTAGCTAACATCGCTGGTGGTGCTATGGGTGCTATGGGTATCCCAGTTACAGTACCGGCACAATTAACTGAACTAGATGCATTAACTATCGGTCGTCAAACTGTTCTTATTTTACCTTTCATTAGTATTGTTTTACCTTTCTTACTTGTATCAATGGTTGATGGAATTAAAGGTATTAAGGAAACTTGGCAAGGTATTCTTGTAAGTGGTGTTTCTTTCGCGATTACTCAGTTCCTTGTAACTTACTTCTTAGGTGCAGAACTTACTAATATTTTCGCAGCTGTTGTAAGTATGATCTCTCTTGCATTATTCTTACGTGTTTGGCAGCCAAAATCTTCTACTAAAGAAGAAAAACAAGAAGAAAATGTATCTCATACATTCAATCAAATTTTATATGCTTGGTCTCCATTCGTATTCTTAACTGCATTCGTAACAATCTTTAATTTAAAACCAATTAAAGCTTTATTTGCTCCGGATGGCGCACTAGCAAACTTAGTATTTAACATTCAATTCCCTGGTCTTCATAATGCTGTTATGAAAACTACACCTATTACAAAAGCTGATACTCCTTTCGCAGCTGTTTTCAAATTTGATGTATTCTCATCTACAACTACTGCAATCGTATTAGCAATTATCGTTTCACTTATCGTGTACCGCGTAAAAGGTAAAATGGTTAAAGAATTAGTAGTGGAAACAATGAAAGAACTAAAAGCTCCAGTATTTACAATCTGTAGCGTTATCGCTTTAGCTTACGTAGAGAACTACTCTGGTATGTCATCTACACTTGGACTTGCATTCTCTTCTACAGGTAATGCATTCCCAGTTCTTTCTCCAATCTTAGGATGGATTGGCGTATTCATTACAGGATCGGTAGTATCAAGTGGTTCATTATTCGCACCGCTTCAAGCAGTAACTGCAGATCAATTAAACATCGTTCCTTCTACACTTGTTGCATTAAACGTAGTAGGTGGTACAATGGCAAAAATGGTTTCTCCACAATCTGTGGCAGTTGCTTGTGCAGCAGTTGGACTAGTTGGTAAAGAATCTGCCCTATTTAAAACAGCAATGAAATACAGTTTAATCTTCTTAGCTATTATTAGCTTACTTCAATTAAACTCTGTATTTAATATCTTTTAAAAATAAAACACCGATCCAAATGGATCGGTGTTTTTTCACATTACATCTTCTTATTCTTTAATAAAGAAGCACCAGCAATTTCAGGATGCGTCATTTCGAATGGATCTAAAATAATATCCAACTCTTCTTCTGTCAGTACACCATGTTCTAAGCATAACTCCCTAACAGATTTTCCTGTTTCAATTGCTTCACGTGCAATACGAGATGCTGCTTCGTAACCAATATGAGGGTTAACTGCCGTAATAATCCCAACACTCTTCTCCACATATTGCTTCAGCAATTCTTCATTTGCTGTAATTCCTTTAATACAATATTCACGGAATACACGGAATCCGTTATTCATAATACTAATAGATTGAATTAAATTAAACACGAGTACAGGCTCCATTACGTTTAACTCTAATTGTCCTGCTTCTGATGCTAAGCAAATTGTATGATCATTACCAATTACTTGGAAAGCAACTTGATTAATTACTTCTGCCATAACAGGATTTACTTTCCCTGGCATAATAGATGAACCTGGTTGACGAGCTGGTAATTGAATTTCCGCCAATCCAACACGTGGACCAGATGCCATAATACGAAGGTCATTCGCAATTTTAGACATATTCATCATACATACTTTTAATGCTGCAGATACTTCTGTGTATGCATCTGTGTTTTGCGTTGCATCAACTAAATGCTCTGCACCAACAAGTGGGAATCCGCTAAATGTTCGCAAGTGTTTAACCACTTGTTCAATGTACGTAGGGTTTGCATTTAATCCCGTACCAACAGCTGTCGCCCCCATGTTCACTTCATATAAATGTTGGCGAGACTGTTTAATTCTTTTTATATCACGCTCAAGCACGCGGCTATACGCTTCAAATTCTTGCCCAAGACGAATCGGAACAGCATCTTGTAAATGTGTACGTCCCATTTTAATGACGTGATCAAACTCTTTTGCTTTTGCACGGAAAGCAGCATGAAGTTCTTCCATTGTAATAAGAAGTTCTTCTAACATCATAAGAGTTGCAATATGAATTCCTGTCGGAAACGCATCATTCGTTGATTGAGCCATGTTCACATGCGTGTTTGGACTAATTTTCGCATACTCACCTTTTTCATATCCCATACGTTCTAACGCTCGATTAGCGATTACTTCATTTGTATTCATATTAATAGAAGTTCCAGCACCGCCTTGGATTGGATCCACGATAAATTGATCATGGAATTTTCCATCAACAATTTCTTGCGCTGCTTCTGCAATTTCATGTCCAATGTCTTTAGCTAAGTAACCAGTATCCATATTTGCAAGTGCCGCCGCTTTTTTCACAATTGCCATTGCCGTAATAAGTGACGGATGAATGCGATATCCTGTAATCGGGAAGTTTTCAACAGCACGTAATGTTTGTACACCATAATAAGCTACACTCGGTACTCCTTTTCACCTAAAAAATCTTTTTCTATACGTATATCCTTCGTTGCTATCATTTTCATCACCTATGCTTTTCATTCTAAATCCTTATCTAAAAAATTCGCCATCTAAAAATACGAGTATCATTCAGAAGAATTTTTCAGTATCCACCTTCACTATATAGCACCTCTTTTGAAAGCGCAAACATTTAATTTTCTATATATACCTTTTATAAAGTGAAACCTTAATCAGTGGGCTTTTGTTCATCCCCCACCTAACTTCTTCGCTTTCGCTTAATTTTGAGGTAAGGGTCTTACTGCCCGGCGAATAGCGGCATAAAAATTTATAGAAAATCATTCTTCTATCTTCTTTATTTCCACTCGTTTAATTTGATGCATATCCTTTTCGAGAACTTTAAAAGAAAAGCCGTGTTTTTCAATAACATCTCCTTCAGCAACGATTTGCTTTTGTACCATAATCCAGCCACCAATTGTATCTACATCATCAGCGATTAAGTGTATGCCAAATAAATCATTTACTTCACTAATAAGCACTTTTCCCTCTACGATTTTACACCCTTCACTTATATGCTCTATAGGCGGGTGCTCGTCTTCATCGTATTCATCTCGGATTTCTCCAACAATTTCTTCTAAAATATCTTCTAATGTAACAATCCCCGCTGTACCACCATATTCATCATATAGTACAGCTAATGGGATTCGTTTTCTTTGCATTTGTAATAGCAAATCATGTATAGGAATATTTTCTAGTACTTCAATAACTGGCCTTGTATACGGTGTAATCGAGCACTCCTCATCTCGATTACCATCCATATAACGAATAAATAAATCCTTTACATTAACCATCCCAATAATTTCATCTTTATCTTCACCAAATACGGGATACCTCGTATATTTTTCTTGTGCGATTATTTTAATATGTGTTTCAAATGGTTCGTCCTCATATAAACCTACAACTTCCGTACGAGGTACCATAATTTCCTTTGCGACTCTATTATCAAATTCAAAAATATTATTTACATATTTAAATTCCCTTTGATTAATCTCTCCGCTCTCATAACTCTCGGATAAGATTAATCGCAATTCTTCCTCCGAATGAGCTACTTCATGTTCAGAGGCTGGATGTAATCCGAATAGCCCTGTTACAAGCCTTGCTGAACCATTTAAAGCCCAAATAAACGGATACATTACTCGGTAAAAATAAATAATTGGCTTCGATAATAATAAGCTAACTTGCTCTGCTCTTTGTATAGCGAGCGTCTTCGGAGCAAGTTCACCAATGACAACATGTAAAAATGTAATCACTGCAAAGGCAATAATAAATGAAACTGTACTTGCAATTGCAGGAGAGAAATGTAGTTTTAAAAACAACGGCTCGAGTAAATGTTTTATGGTCGGCTCTCCTAACCACCCAAGCCCTAAAGCAGTAATTGTAATACCTAACTGACATGCTGATAAATACTCATCTAAATTCGAAGTTACTTTTTTTGCTGCCAATGCTCCTCGTCGTTTTTCACTAACGAGTTGATCAATACGACTGCTGCGCACCTTAATAATTGCAAACTCAACAGCTACAAAAAAACCTGTTAACGCGATAAGGATGACTACCATCAATAATTTTAAAATATCCACATATACCCTTTAGCTTTCTTAGCTAAAGTTACACCTCCTTTAAAAAAGAAGTTTCACTTTAGTTTCTTCATTTACACAAAAGCAACCCTGTATAAAATTCACCAATTTCAAACCTCATACAATTCTAAAGGCAAGCCATCAGGGTCTTGGAAAAAAACGAATTTTTTTCCGGTTATTTCATCCATACGTATCGACTCAGTCTCCACACCACATTCATTTAAATGTTTCACAGCTTCTCCTATATTTGTAACAGCAAATGCTAAATGTCTAAGACCAGCTGCTTCTGGGAAACTTGGGCGCTCAGGTGGATTGGGAAATGAAAATAATTCAATTTGATACTCTTCCCCTACACATAAATCTAACTTATAAGAATCTCGTTCCTTTCTATATACTTCATTTATCGCTTTAAAACCTAATATCTGAGTATAAAAATCCTTTGACACTTCATAATTCGAACAAATAATTGCAACATGGTGCACTCTACATATATTCATGCTCTCTCTATTCCTTTCTTTACCAAAGATGCATATTCTCCCTTGAAATGAAAAACATATATAGCAGAATATCTCTTTTAGGGGGTTTACTATGAAATTTATTACTTTTTTCGTGGGACTTATCGTTGTTTTCTTCCTTGCTTATATTGCTAGCAACAATAAGAAACATATTAAATTTAAACCAATATTCATCATGCTTATTATACAGTTAATTTTAACCTATTTATTATTAAATACAGAAATCGGCCTCATACTTATTCGGGTCATTTCCAGTCTGTTTACAAAGCTACTTGAGTATGCTGCTGATGGTATAAACTTCGTATTTGGCGGTCTTGCCAATAAAGGTGAAATGTCATTTTTCCTTACTGTATTATTACCAATTGTTTTCATTTCCGTCTTAATTGGTATACTACAACATTTCAAAATACTACCATTTTTTATTCATTGGATCGGTTACTTCCTTAGCAAAATAAATGGTCTTGGGAAATTAGAATCTTACAACGCTATCGCCTCTGCCATTGTCGGCCAATCAGAAGTTTTTATTACGGTAAAAAAACAATTAGCTCAAATTCCAAAACACCGTCTTTATACACTTTGTGCTTCTGCCATGTCAACCGTATCTATGTCTATCGTAGGTGCCTATATGACAATGATCGAACCTAAATATGTAGTAACCGCACTCGTTCTCAATTTATTTAGTGGTTTTATTATCGTACTCATCATTAATCCTTACGACGTTAAAGATGACGAAGATATTTTAGAAATTAAAGGCGAAAAGCAAAGCTTTTTTGAAATGCTTGGAGAATACATTCTAGATGGCTTTCGCGTAGCTATTGTTGTCGGCGCTATGCTCATCGGATTCGTCGCATTAATTAGCTGCATTAATGACCTATTCCTCATTATATTCGGCATTACTTTCCAGCAATTAATCGGCTACGTATTTGCGCCTGTTGCATTCCTTATCGGTGTACCAAGTTCTGAAATTGTCACAGCGGGTAGCATTATGGCAACGAAGCTTGTGACGAATGAATTTGTAGCAATGATGGACCTTAGTAAAATTTCTAATAGTCTTTCTCCCCGTACAGTTGGTATTATTTCCGTTTTCCTCGTTTCTTTTGCCAACTTTTCTTCTATCGGCATTATTTCAGGTGCAGTAAAAGGATTAAACGAAGAACAAGGAAACGTCGTTGCCAGATTTGGCCTTAAATTACTATATGGAGCTACTCTCGTTAGCATTTTATCTGCAATTATCGTAAGTATTATGTTGTAATCAGGTAAAATTTTATCATTTTCTTATCCCTATCTTTTGTATACAATAACGAATAGATGTCTTTATAAATAATCAAGACATCTATTTTTTATACATGTACAATCGCTTTTATTTAGCGTACAATATTTTTTATGTGTTTGAATGCGCTTCTAGATGTATACACTTTGATAGCTTTAAAGGAGAAAAAATGATGAAATCCGATATGAACAAAGATACTCGAGCCAAAAAAGGACGCTCAAAGAAAAAACGTCTCCTTTGGTTCCTTCTTATTCCATTACTGATTATAGCACTTGGAGCAGGAGGCTATTCCTTCCATATATACAGTAAAGCAAAGTCTGTATTAAGTAATGCTTATTCTGAACTGAGCCGCGGGGATAAATCCAGCAAACGTGAAAAAGCCGTGAAACCTATGACTGACAACATTTCCGTACTTATTATGGGTGTTGATGAAAGTGAGATTAGGGATAAGAATTACGGAAAAGCAACTCGCACGGATGCGCTATTACTTGCAACGATTAATAAAAGCGATAAATCTGTTAAGCTTGTCAGTATTCCACGTGACTCACGTGTCTACATTAAATCACGTGAGAAATACGATAAAATTACACATGCGCACGTATTCGGTGGTGTAGATAGCACAATTGATACGGTAGAGAACTTTTTAGATGTTCCAGTTGATTATTATGTAAAATTCAACTTTAAATCATTTATCAAAATTGTCGATTCTCTTGGTGGTATTACTGTCGATGTTCCAGTTGAGTTTACAGAACAAAATAGTAAAGACGAAGCAGATGCAATTCACCTAAAAAAAGGACGTCAACATTTAAATGGCGAAGAGGCATTGGCGCTAGCTAGAACTCGTCATATCGATAGTGATTATATGCGCGGTCAACGACAACAGCTTGTTTTAGAAGCTATCGCTCAAAAAGCACTATCTCTTAATTCCATTAATAAAATTGGTGGTCTACTCGACGCTGTCGATAAAGACTTAAAAACAAATTTAACTTTTGATGATATGATGACAATTGCCAAAAATTCAATGGATTCCAATTTAAAAATGGACAAAATGCAAGTAGAAGGTACTGATAAATATATAGGTGGTATTTATTATTACGTTCCAAATGAAAAAAGCGTCAATACTATTTCGACAACACTACAAGAACATCTCGGTGTTACGAATAAAAATGAACATAAAAAATTATAATAAAAAGGCTGCTAGATCTTTCTAGACAGCCTTTTTATTATAATTTTCAACATATTGTGACAAAAAGAGACAATTATTACAGCAATGTAACATTTTTTATAAAAACATTACACACATAGTGGGAATAATAGTATACTAGTACGTACATAATGTTATTTTCATCATTTTTATACAAAAAATGTAATACATATATTTATACAAAAATTTCTGGGGGGAAATAAATGAAGCTAAGTAAAATACTGATCGGTTCTGCAATTACTGGAGGCATATTACTTTGTGTAGGCGGTGTTGGTGGATATCAATATGTATCCACACTAAATAATCAATTAGATACTACTGCATTACCAAATACTACATTTGAAGGTATTTCTCTCGATGGAAAAAATAAAAAAGATATTCAAGCAATTATTAATCAAAAAGTAACTGAATTAGACCAAAAATCTCTTACCTACATATTTCAAAATGATAAACAAACGTACACATGGAAAGATTTAGGGATAAATTATAAGGAAAAAGATATTATCGACAAAATCTTTAAAGAACAAGAAGGAAACGCAATGAATCGTTACAAAATGCGTAAGCAGGCTGAAAACGGTGAATTAAAACGTGATTATAAATTAACGCCTCAATTAAATACAACTGCTTATGAAAGCTTTATGAAGGATAAATATAATGACACATTAAAAAATCCTGTTAATGCAGAATTAAATGTTGAAGGCTCTACAGTAAATATTAGCCAAAGTCAAAATGGTGAAAAAATTGATAAAGGAAAGTTAACTGATTTAACGACACAAGCGATTACTTCTGGCACATCAGACATTACGTTACCAGTTACACTCTTAAAACCTGAACGTTCTACAGAAGATATACAGAAAATGGGGATTAAAGAGGTGATCGCTGAATATTCGACTCCAATGGCTGGTCGTAATGGGAATCAATCCTTTAACGTAAATAAGTCAGCTAATACTTTAAGTGGAGTTATTGTCGCACCTGATGAAACGTTTAGTTTTAATGGACGCGTTGGCGTAACGGATGCTGCACATGGTTATAAATCCGCAGCAGTATTTTCAGAAGGTAAAGTTATACAAAGTGCAGGTGGAGGCGTTTGCCAAGTTAGTAGTACTTTATATAGCGCCGCTTTAAGGGCAGATTTAGGAATTGTTTCTCGAAGCAATCATTCCATGCCCGTAAATTATTTACCACTTGGGCAAGATGCAGCAGTGGCAGATTATGGTCCGGATTTAAAATTTAAAAACAATACAGGCAATCATATTTATATTCAAGCATTTTCAAATGGAGGTAGTATTACTACTCGTATTTTCGGCACAAATACTGGTAAAAATGTTGAAGTTTCTTCTCAAGTAATTAGTAGAGCTAATGACAAAATAACAGCGGTAACGTATAAAAAAGTAACACAAAACGGTGAAGTAATCTCAAATGGACAAATTTCAAAAAGCGTATATAAAAGCGCTCCAAAACAATGAGGTGCTAATAAACAGGCAAATTTCTAAAAAGAAAAGGCGTGATCTACTCACGCCTTTTTCTTTTGCAATAATATTAAAAAGGTTGCAAGATGGTCTTTCGTTTCTTCTAACGACCACATGCGATTTCCTTGCTTCGCAGCTAATACGCACGCCTCTTCCCAAGCATTCTTTTTCTTCATATATAATAATTCATCGCGTAATTTCAAAACAATTTCTTTATCCTCTTGCTCTATAAACTCTTCCATCACGCCTACTATTTCATCTTCATGAACACTTAACGTACAGTACGATTTAAGAAAGTATTGTAATGTCGTATACATATGTACTCCCCCTTCTTATTTGTCAGATGGATAAGAAGTAATGATCTTATATCCTAAATCTCCTGACTTATCTCTCGCCAAAACAGTAACAGTTTTTACTAGCTTGTCTTTTATATTCATATTCTTCTTTATTACCGTTTTTCCAACCGGGAATGAATGAGTTGTATTTAATACGAGACGAGCCTCTTTAGAATTTTTTAACCAATCTTGAATTTCCTTATCATGCTGCTTCAAACTATCTTTTACAGCTTTTGTCGCTGTTTCCTTATCATAGTATGTACTTGCCGCTGATACTTTATCTGTCTTCAAGCGATTCTTCAAATCCTCTTCTGATTTTCCTACATGTCTTTCAATCGTATGACCATTTTTAGGTGGCCCTTCCATTTCATCTAAAATATTATCACTAATTTTTTCTACTGATGTCGATTGATTACCTGTTTGTTTCTCTGTTTTTTGTTCTTTTCCTGCACATCCACTTAAGATCAGCACTAATGCCAATAAACTACTTAAGAAAAGACTACTTATTCGTTTCATCATATCACCTCTTCCATGATTATTATCGTAACTTACCTAAAAGTCAATTTCACAACGAAAAGACATATATATTTTTAAAATTCCTCGTTTATTTTTCCATATTACTACCATAGTTTCATTAAATCGCTATTTCAGCCCTCATTATAAATATACCCCTATGTTTTTCTGATTATTTCCCAAGTTAAATCACCCCTAAAATTATCAAATAACCCCTTTAAACATGGAGTTTTTTGGTTGTTTTCAAAAATATAAATATACCCCTATTTTTATATACCTAATACCCATATAAGGTATACAGGCCGTATTTTATCAACGTTTTATACATTATGTAAATTCGTGCTTGCCTACACAATGGAAATATGGTGTAATGCAAAAAAAGATAAAGGATTTTAAACAATGGCTGAAACAATTCAAAACTTCTTAACAGACTATTATTCAATCGCAATTCCACTTAGTATCTTAATCAACATCATCATCAGTCTTTTAGGTTTTATCCCTAGTATTTTTTTGACCGCCATTAACATACAGCTCTTTGGCGTAGTAAACGGCACAATCATTTCGATCATAGGTGAGGCCTTAGGGGCTATTATCTCGTTTTATATTTATCGTATAGGCCTTCAAAAGTTCACTCACGATAAAGTAAATAAGCATCCTAAGGTAGAACGTCTTCTTTACGTAGAAGGTAGAGAGGCCTTTCTACTCGTCCTCTCTTTTCGTTTTATTCCATTCATTCCGTCCAGTATCGTGACTTTATTTGCAGCTCTAGGCAAAATGTCATTACTATCCTTCAGTATTGCCAGTACCATAGGTAAAATACCGTCCTTGTTGATTGAAGTATATTCTGCATATCATGTTATAAACGGTACAAACGAAGCAAAGTGGATTGTAACAATCGCAGGTTGTATCGGATTGTATTATTTGTGGAAAAAATGGAGAAAAAAATAAAGAAGGAGCATAGGCTCCTTCTTTATTTTTGAGGTATTTTATTAATAGCTATCTCTTAAAACCTTAGTTTATACCAACAGCACTAAATGATTGCTTCACTGCTGCTACTTCCGCAGAAGTCGCACCATATAAATCAGCTGCAGCTTGTACTGCACCAGCACGAGCTTGGCTAAATGTAGTAGATTGCGTGAAATATTGTGTGTTTGCACGGTAATAAATTGCACCTAACTTATCTTTACCGATACCAGTTACAGTTACACCCGAATGCGTACCGCCATTTGCTAATAAATAAGCTTGTTTGTTAATAATACCACTGTTCGTATGAACTCCACCGTTATCACTTGAACCAGTGTAACGCTTAGAGTAATGGTCTGGGTCACCATATTTCGCTGGATCACTCATAGAGCGAAGCGCATCTCCCGCTTTACCAGGCGTGTAAATATCTTCACCAATCTCCCAATCTGGGTTACGATTATCATAGAATTCTACTAAAGTACCAAAGATATCAGAAATCGCTTCATTTAGCGCACCTGATTCATTTTGATAAATTAAATCCGAGCTATTCTCCGTAACAGCATGCGTTAATTCGTGACCAATTACATCAATTCCACCAGATAATGAAGTAAATGTTACACCATCACCATCTCCGTATACCATTTGTGAGCCATTCCAGAACGCATTATTATACTTACTTCCGTAATGAACTGTCGATTTTAACGGAGCTCCTGCATCATTAATAGAGTTTCTATTAAATGTAGCTTTATAATAATCATATGTTCTACCTGCATAGTAATGAGCATCTACTGCCGCTGCATCATACGCTGCATTGAAAACATTATCTGCATCTGCCCATAATGTTCCTGGTAATGTTGAACGATTTTTTGCATCATATGTGAAAATTGTCGCTCCGCGCGTATTATCTTGCAAGTAGTAAGATGAGCCAGATAACGTTGTATTAAGTGATTTCGTATCTCCTAATACACCTTTACCAGTTCCTACTTTATTTGTCCCTGTTACAGGCTTTACAACCGCCTTCGCTTCTTGTTTAGGAGCATCTTGCTTAACTGGTGACTTATCTTCATTTGCTACATGATCAAGTTTATTATATTTATTTAATACTTTACCGCTGTCTGCTTCAATGAAATAGTAGTAGTTTCCTGGGCTTGGCTCTAAGAAGTTTAAATTTACAACGTATGCATATGTTGTTTCTTCACCGTTTTGATATACATATAAGTCCGCTTTTGGTTCTACCTCATATTTAGGTGTAACCCCTAAATCTTTTTGCGCAATTTCAATTGCTTTTGCGCCTTCAATCTTATTTTTATTTTTCAACTTGTCCTTTTTGTCTAAATCAGGCGCAACTGTTCCAGACAATACTTTTAAAGAACCATCTTTACTTACGTGAGCTACTTGAGTAGACCCCCATACAGGCACTCCTTCGTAAACTTGTTGCATACGTACTACTGTTGAATCAGTTACAGCATCTTTCTTCACTTGTTTCACTTTGAAAGAATCTTGCGCACTCTTTTCCCCTAGCTTGTAATCGCCTTTTGCTGCGTTTAAGTAATCAAACACAACAGATTCTGCTTTCTTGCCAGTTGCTCCAGTTAAATCACCAGAAATAAACTCCGGTGACTGCACCGTCTCATTGTACTTCTTCGTAGAGAGCACATTTTTAGAATCCGCAAATGCAGAGCCTGTCCCTCCAAACGTTGTAACTGCCATTCCTGTCGCTAACACTAATGCTAAACTTTTCTTTTTCATGAACCTTCCCCCTAATAAAAATTTTTTTGAAAAAGAGTAGTTTTATCGTAGCACTATGTTTCCACTATTAATATACTAAAAATTCAAATAATTATTTTCTCAAGTATTGTAGAATTTTGGGGAACAAATATTGAAAAAACCCCTTTCCTATTGGAAAGGGGTTTCTCAATTATGAATTAATTTGTTGGACTGTTTTAGCTTCTTGACCAAGAGTATCTGGTTTCCATGCATATTGAATATCCAATACCACTGCCGCAATCGCCATAACTACAAATGTTCCTGCAATTAACTTTTTCATACTATTCCTCCTCTTTATTCTTCTAATAAATTTATCGCTAACTTATAGTAGCGATTACTTTCTTTAAAATCTGAATATTCTTCTAAATATTCAGCTAGTTCTAAGTATATCTTCTTTAAATCTTTTATATTTTCCTCTGCTTTAAAGAAAGGAACTACTTCTGTTTCTAGAAATTTTTTATAAACATCTCTTGCTTCAAAGTACTTATACTGCAGACTTAACAATAAATATAGCATCCCTTTATATCTATCATCTTTCCTTGCGGCATTGATACCTTTTTCAATCCATTTTGCTGCTTCCTCTATTTCTCCTAATTGAATACACTGTAATGAAAGCTCATACATAGCATCAATATAGTTCATATCCTCTTCTTTTTTATACTTTAGGCATTCTATATAGTACTCTTTTGCCTTGGTATAATTTTTTTGGCAATAATACAGGTAGCCAATATTATTTAAAGCAATAGAGAGAATATTATCTTTATCCGCAAAAGAAGTTGCTTCCCTTATGATATGATTATAAATTTCCATAGCTTCATTGTATTGTTTTTTTCTGGTATAACTAAAAGCAATTAAAAACTTGCAATTAATTATATTTCTAAATTTATATTCACTTTTAAAGCCCTCTAATGCCACATTAGCAAAGTATAATGTCATATGATCTATTTCTATTTGACTATATGTCAATGCTAAATTATAATATATTCCCGTTTCATAATATCCTAATTCTTTTGCCATTGCTTCTGTCTTTAACAAGTACTCTAATGCCTGTGTATATTTGTACTGTACAGAATATAATAATGCCTTATTATACGTATATAACATCTTCTGAAAAGGTGAGTATTTCTTATACACTTTCTTCAAATTATCCAATTCTTCTTCAACAGCAGGTAAATCTCTCTTCATCATTAAATAACGCGTATACAGCAGTTTATAATAATTTATAATTTCAAAATCCAAAACATGCTTCATTTCACCTTGCAATTCTTCATATATGCGTTCTACTTGTTGCTTGTCCAAATGAACAAGTGCATTTAACCACTCATCCAGCTTCCCCTTCACATCTTCTTCTACATCTCTCAAATCCGTCACGGCAATTTCTAACCTTGTGCAGAGCAATTGTAGAATTTCTTCTGATGCTTCGATCTTTCCATTTTCGATTTTACTTAAGTATGAGACAGAACAAATGCCCTGACATAATTCTTCTTGTGTCATTTTTTGCTGTAGCCGTTTATAAAAGACTTGTTTGCCTATTTTTTCTAATGTTTGTTGCATTGTCCTCCTCCATTCTCATTACCCCCATTACTCTAATAATACATAAAATCTTGAGAAATATAAATTGATAAATGTTAATTTTCTAAAAAATATGCATTATTTCATTTTTTTCTTTCTTGACTCTACTCTCATATCCATTCTTTGCTACGAGCGGTGAAAAATTGGTATACTATAACCAAATTATGGAGGTGTTTTCGCGATGACTTATTATAAAGACGATAGCTATGCCTTACATACAGATTTATATCAAATTAATATGGCTTATACATATTGGAAAGATGGTATTCATAATCGCCGCTCGGTGTTTGATTTATACTTTCGAAAGCTTCCATTCGAGAACGGTTATGCTGTTTTTGCTGGTCTTGAAAAGATTGTAGAGTACATAGAAAACTTCAGCTTTACCGAAAGCGATATCGCTTATTTAGCAGAATTACAATTTGAAGAAGAATTCCTTCAGTATTTACAAAATATGAAATTCACTGGGACCATTCGAAGTATGCAAGAAGGTGAAGTTGTATTTAATAACGAGCCTTTATTACGTGTTGATGCACCGCTCGGCGAAGCACAAATTATTGAAACTGCCCTGTTAAACATTGTGAATTACCAAACATTAATTGCAACAAAAGCTGCTCGTATGAAGCACGCTGCAAATAACGATGAACTTTTAGAATTCGGCACAAGACGTGCCCACGAGTTTGATGCTGCTCTTTGGGGTACACGCGCTGCCTTTATTGGCGGTTTCTCATCTACGAGTAACGTACGGGCTGGGAAGCGATTCGGAATACCTGTAGCCGGCACACACGCTCACTCTTTCGTTCAAGCGTATCGCGATGAATATGTCGCGTTTAAGAAATACGCTGAAACTCATAAAAAATGCGTCTTTCTCGTTGATACATACGACACTTTAAAATCAGGTGTTCCAAATGCGATTCGCGTCGCGAAAGAGTTTGGAGATCGTATCGATTTTTATGGTATTCGCCTTGATAGTGGTGATATGGCTTATTTATCTAAAAAAGCAAGAAAACTATTAGATGAAGCTGGGTTTACACATACAAAAATTATTGCTTCTAGCGATTTAGATGAATACACAATTATGCACTTGAAATCTCAAGGAGCAAAAATTGATGTATGGGGCGTTGGAACAAAATTGATTACGTCCTTTGAACAACCAGCATTAGGTGCTGTTTATAAACTAGTTGCAATTGAAGATACTGATGGAAAGTTAAATGATACAATTAAAATTTCATCTAACCCTGAAAAAATTACAACTCCAGGACTGAAACGAATTTATCGCATCATCAATCGAGTTAACGATCATGCAGAAGGTGATTATATTGCATTAGATTCTGAAGTACCAGGAAAAGAAGAACGTTTAAAAATGTTTCATCCTGTTCACACGTATATAAGCAAATTTGTAACAAACTTTGAAGCTCGCGAACTGCATAAAGACATTTTCGTTAACGGCGAAAGAACATATGAACTACCAGATATATTAGATATTCAAAAATATAACGAACAAAGTCTCGCGCTATTTTGGGAAGAATATATGCGAACTTTAAATCCTGAAGAGTACCCTGTCGACTTAAGTCAAGAATGCTGGGATCATAAAATGAATTACATTCAAACTGTTCGAGAACAAGTTGAAAAAAATATACAAAAATAAAACAGAGAAGCTTTTCCTTCTCTGTTTTTTCAATACAATATGTATCTTTGTGGAAAATATATTAAAATAATAAGACAAATATTTTTTATTTGTAAATTTTAATATTACGTTATTTATTTACAAAGTAAGATTTGCTATTATTTTATTGAGTCAATTTCAACAAAATAACCTAAAAAAGAGGACGCAGGTTGCGTCCTCTTTTTTATAAATCTTTCACTCGTAGTACACGCATTGCATTTAACACTGCAAGTAGTGTCACACCAACATCTGAGAAGACAGCTTCCCACATTGTTGCAATACCAAAAGCACCAAGTAATAAAACTAATCCTTTTACCCCTAATGCAAAGATGATATTCTGCCATACAATGCGTCGTGTACGTTTTGCGATGTTTAAGGCTGTTGCAATTTTTGAAGGCTCATCAGTCATAATAACGATGTCTGCCGCCTCAATCGCTGCATCTGATCCTAAACCACCCATCGCAATACCAACATCTGCTCTTGCTAATACCGGTGTGTCATTAATACCATCACCAACGAAAGCAACTTTTTCTTTTCCGTTCTTCGCCGCATCAATTTTTTCAATCTCTTCTACTTTTTGTTGCGGTAATAGTTCTGCGTGAACTTCATCTAAACCTAATTCCTTACCGACAGCTTCACCAACTGCTTTTGCATCACCAGTTAACATGACTGTCTTCTTAATACCTAGTTCTTTTAATTTTTGAATTGCTTGTTTTGAATCTTCTTTTACCTCATCAGAGATAACGATATAACCTGCATATTCCCCATCTACAGCAACGTGAACTAATGTACCTACCGTTTCTGGTTGCTTAAATGTAATGTTTTCTTTTCTCATTAACTTAGCATTACCTGCAAAAATTTCTTTTCCTTGTACTTTTACGACTGTACCGTGACCAGAAATTTCGTTATAATCATCGATTATTTTTTCATCAATTGATTTTCCATATGCCTTTCGAATCGATTGTGCAATTGGATGATTAGAATACACTTCAGCAAATGCTGCATACTCTAATAATTCTTCATTTGTAATGCCTTCGCTTGGTTCCATTTTTGTAACTTTGAAGACACCTTTTGTTAATGTTCCCGTTTTATCAAAAACAATATATTTCACATCATTTAAAGCTTCTAAATAGTTACTTCCTTTTATTAACACACCACTTTTAGATGCACCACCAATTCCTCCAAAGAATCCAAGAGGAATAGATACAACTAACGCACATGGACAAGAGATTACTAAGAACACTAAAGCTCTATAAATCCATTCTGAGAATGTAGCTCCTTCTAAAATAAGTGGTGGAATAAACGCCATGATCGCTGCTGTAATAACTACAACTGGAGTATAGTAACGCGCGAACTTCGTAATAAAGTTTTCTGTTGGCGCTTTTTTACTGCTTGCATTTTGAACTAAATCTAAAATTTTTGATACAGTTGATTCACCAAATTCTTTTGTAACTTCAATTGTTAATACACCATTTTGGTTCACAAAACCACTTAATACATCATTTCCAACTTCGACTTCACGTGGTACAGATTCACCAGTCAATGCTGAAGTATCTACCATTGATGTTCCTTCAACTACTTTTCCGTCTAATGGTACTTTCTCACCAGGCTTCACGATAATATAATCGCCGATTTGTACATCTTCTGGTGATACTTGTTTCGTTTCATTTCCAACCTTCACATTGGCATAATCAGGACGGATATCCATTAATGAAGTAATTGATTTTCGGGAGCGATTGACCGCAATACTTTGGAATAGTTCCCCCACTTGATAGAATAGCATTACCGCAACAGCTTCTGAATATTGTTGAATCGCAAAAGCTCCTAGTGTTGCAATTGCCATTAAGAAGTTCTCATCGAATACTTGGCCGCGAGTTATGTTTCTTACCGCTCTCCAAACAATATCTCCACCTATTAATAAATACGCAAAGACGAATAACGGAATTGTGATCATTTGTGGTAAGCCAGCTAATGCAGCAATTGCTGTCAAAATTCCGCCGACCACTAATCGTCCTACCATCTTTTTCACATTTGCTTCACCATGGTCGTGACTATGCCCGTGGTCATGGCCACCCTTTTCTTCACGAACAACTTTTACATCTGGTTCTAACTTTTGAACGACATTTGTTATATTCGCTACAGTCGCTTCTAGTTCTCTTTTATTCGCTACTTCAACTCTTAATTTCTTTGATACGAAATCAACAGTCGCTTCCGAAACGGTCGGCATTTCTTTCACTTTATTTTCAATCTTCATCGCACAGTTTGCACAATCTAAACCTTCTAATATAAACACTTCTTTTGCTACTTTTGTGTTTTTTTCTTCTTGTACTTTAATATGCGGTTCTAATTTTGTAACGAGTTGCTTTGCTTCTGTAACAACTTCGCCTTCTTTATTTTGTGCTGTTTCTAAAACCATTGTTTTTGTCGCGAAATTTACAGAGCAAGAATTTACTCCTTCTATATTGCCGACACCTTTTTCAATTTTCATTGCACAGTTCGCACAATCTAAACCTTCTAACATCAGTTTCTTTTTCACTAATGCTTCAGCCATCGTTCTCCCTCCTCGCGCTCTTTTTTATTCTTCCTCATTTACGTGTTCAAACGCTTGCTCGAAGATATGAATTACGTGCTGGTCAGCTAACGAATAATAAACGACCTTTCCTTCTTTACGATTCTTTACAAGTTTCGCTTGCTTTAACACACGAAGCTGATGTGAAATAGATGATTGTGTCATTCCTAATAAATACGCTAAATCACAAACACACATTTCAGCTTCAAATAATGCATGTAATATTCTCGTACGTGTACGATCGCCTAATACTTTAAATAGTTCTGCTACTTTACTTAAACTTTCATCAGTTGGAATTGTTTGTTTTACTTGATCAACAACTTCTTCATGAATTATCGTTTGAGAACATGTCTCTTGTGGTATTTCTACTTTATTTCCAGCCATTATAGCTCACCTCTTTATTTGAACATATGAACAATCATTCATATATCTTATACTCTTATTATATGAGCGTCTATTCATATGTGTCAATGAAATCACATACATTTTTTCGAACATTTCGTTCACATTTTAATAAGACGTGTACTTATTTTCCGCATCCATTACATTCTCATACAAAAAGGATGTACATTTTGCACAAAAGAAAAAAGCCTTGCGCGTTCCCTAGACGCACAAGGCTTACTATACTTATATCCCTTTTAATTAAGCTTTTAATTAGCTTGTTCTAAATTATCCTGCGAACTTCCATCATCTTTTAAATGACTATGTTTTTTCGAATAAACAAAGTATACAACTACTCCGATTGCTAACCAAACACCGAAGTATATCCATGTTTTTAATGGTAAATTTACCATTAAGAATAGACAACATGCAACTGAAATAATCGGTAAGATTGGTACAAGTGGTACCATAAATCCACGTTGCAGTTTCGGATGCGTTTTACGAAGAATGATAACAGTTACACCAACCATAGCGAATGTTAATAACGCTCCAATATTCGCTAAATTCGACAATTCTTTTAAATCGATAAATCCAGCAATTAAGGCACTACCAATTCCTGTTAACCAAACTGAAAATGTTGGCGCTTCAGTCTTCTTGTTAATTTTCGCGAAAGATTTTGGCAATAAACCGTCACGGCTCATTGCGAAGAATACACGAGTTGTTGCATAAATGTAAGCGAAAATTACAGCCATAATACCGATTACAGCTCCAATAGCAATTACACCAGCCACTTTATCTTGTCCTACAACTTCTAACACATATGCCATAGCTTCAGGTACATCTAATTCCTTATAAGAAACCATACCTGTCATAACGAGACAAACTACAACATAAATAATTGTACAAATAACTAACGAAGCAATAATACCAATCGGTAGATCACGTTGTGGATTTTTTACTTCTTCAGCAGAAGTTGCTAATGCATCAAATCCTAAGAAAGCAAAGAATACTGCTGCTCCTCCGGCAAAGACTCCACTTAAGCCGTATGGTGCAAATGGTATCCAGTTTTCTGGTTTCACGTAAAATACACCAACTGCAATGAATAAAACAACAATACCAATTTTAATTAATACCATTATGTTATTCACACGCTTACTTTCTTTCGTACCTCGTGACAATAACCAAGTTATCACTAACGTAACGATAACTGCTGGTAAGTTTACCATACCACCTTGTGCTGGAATCGTTAGCAATGCTTTTGGAATTTCAAGTCCCAATCCACTCACTAGGTTATGGAAATAACCCGTCCATCCTCCGGCTACTGCGGCAGTCGTTACGACATATACGGATAACAATGTCCATCCCATTAAATGGGCAACAAACTCACCAATTGTTGCATACGAATATGTGTACACACTACCTGAAACAGGAAGTGTCGATGCAACTTCTGCATAACATAACGCTGCAAATCCACAAACAATTGCTGCAATCATAAATGAAAAAATAACTGCTGGACCAGCATCTCTTGCTGCTACTAATCCTGTTAATACTAGAACTCCTGTACCAATTATCGCACCAATCCCTAGCATTGTTAGGTCAAATGCCCCTAGCGTTTTCGTTAAAGTTTTACTTTTACTTTCCCCTAACAATTGCGTAACGGATTTCTTTTTAAATAGGTTGGCCACGATGAATGCCCCCTTTTACCAAGAAGAGCTAAGAGGTATTATCTCTTAGCTCTTATCATGTTGTTTTATATATTGTTCGATTTTGTTTTGTATAATGCTTCTATTAGCAAGATACTGTTTCTGCTTCTAATAATTCTTTAGCACCTTTGTACTCTACACCGTGAGCTTCTGCAACTGCTTCGAATGTTACATAGCCGTCTAATGTGTTAATACCTTTTAATAATGCAGAGTTTCCTAAGCAAGCTTCTTTGTAGCCTTTGTTAGCAATTTGTACTGCATATGGTACTGTTACGTTTGTTAATGCAAGAGTTGATGTACGTGGAACCGCACCTGGCATGTTTGCAACTGCATAATGAACAACGCCGTGTTTTTCGTAAGTTGGGTTATCATGAGTTGTAATACGGTCAGTTGTTTCGAAAATACCACCTTGGTCAATCGCGATATCTACAACAACAGAACCTGGTTCCATTGATTTAATCATTTCTTCTGTTACAAGTTTTGGCGCTTTTGCACCTGGGATTAATACTGCACCGATTACAAGATCAGACTCTTTTACAGCTTCTGCAATATTGTAAGGATTAGACATTAAAGTTTTTACTTGGTTTCCGAAAATGTCATCTAATTGACGAAGACGTTCTGCACTTAAGTCGATGATTGTTACATCCGCACCTAGTCCAACTGCAATTTTAGCAGCATTTGTACCAGCTTGTCCACCACCGATGATTGTTACTTTACCACGTTTAACCCCTGGAACACCCGCAAGTAAGATACCTTTACCGCCTTTGTTTTTCTCAAGGAATTGTGCACCAATTTGTGCAGCCATACGACCAGCTACTTCACTCATAGGTGCAAGTAATGGTAGAGAACGGTTTTCTAATTGTACTGTTTCATATGCAATAGAAACAACTTTCTTTTCGATTAATGCTTTTGTTAATTCTGGTTCTGGAGCTAAGTGTAAGTATGTGAATAAGATCAAACCTTCGCTGAAGTGTTTGTATTCGCTTTCAACTGGTTCCTTAACTTTCATAACCATTTCCATGTTCCAAGCTTCTTCAGCCGTATCAACAATTTTCGCTCCCGCTTCAACATACTGAGCATCTGTGAAACCAGATCCTAAACCTGCACCCTTTTGAATGAATACTTCGTGATTGTTACGAATTAAATGTACAACACCTGCTGGTGTCATTGCCACACGGTTTTCGTTGTTTTTAATTTCTGCTGGTACCCCAATACGCATAATGAAATGCCCCCTTATAATTAACAGAAAAAAGAAAGTCTTTTTTCTTTTTGTAATAATTAATAACTTATGTCCTTATTCTAGCATAACTTAAAAGTTATGAAAACGCTAACATATCATTTTTTTAAAGTTTATATATTTAGAATAGTGTAAATATATGGAACATTGATTCTATTATCATCTTCGTTACATTCCATTATCTATCACTCTATTTTTATTATACTCCTTAAAAATAAGCGGCAATCATTTATTATTCGACAATAATGTAACAATGTAAGAAACCCCAATAATGCCGTATACATATACAGTTATTAATTGACACAATACTTTAGGGATATATTCTTGTCATACAAAAAACAGCTGCGGGCATTTAGCCAGCAGCTGGGTAACTTATAAATAACTTGGAAAATAAATCATCTGTTGTTTCACTAATTTTATCAAACAGATCACTTTCTTCCGCTTCTTGCTCTTTTAGCATCTTAATTGTTTCACGTGCATCTTCAGGATAATCGGTAATGATGCCATCTACGTTTAACTTATAATATCCCTTTAAACTTTCCATATCATTTACTGTCCATACGTAAATTGGCTTGTTTAACTTCCTTGCTTCCTTTACTAACTTCTTATTTAACATATATTCTTCCGCTACATAAAAATCAGCTTTCACATTCTTTAAGTTGGCTCTACTTGCGTACAGTATATATCCGACTTTTATATCTGAATTTGCACGCTTAAACTCTTTAATAAGCGGGTAATGTAACGTTTGAATGACACACTGTTTCTCAAATTCATTATCTTTAATCGCTTTTAATACTTTGTTTACGAAATCTTTTTCGCCACCATGAAGCTTCACTTCAATATTAAGTTTAATTTTGTCCTTTGACAGCTTAATGATTTCATCCAGCGTACTTATTTGTCCTGACAATCCGTCTTGACTAAGAGTAAGCTGCCTTAACTCATCCATCGTTAAATCTGACACATGAACATTAGCATTAGCAAGACGCTTTAGCTTCAAATCATGTATAACTGCTAGTTCACCATCTTTCGTTTGCAGTACATCAATTTCAGCGTAGTCTGCTTTCGCATCAATAGCCCCCTGCACAGCTTCTTTCGTATTCTCTACACCTTTTGAAATATAACCACGATGCGCCATAATAATTGGTTCTTTATATGTGTTTGTAATAAAGGTCACAATGAAAGCAACAACCATTCCCGCAGTAATAATTCCTACAATATATACGCCAATAAATTTCCAACGATGTTTTTGGAAGAAACATTTATCTGCTTTAGTTTTCGAATAATCTAATCCTTCTTCTAATAAAACATCTTCAACCGGAACCTTTTGTAAATACAATCTTGTTAACGCCATAATGTAAAACGGCGTCATAATAAAGCTAAATAGATACAATGTACTTGTTAGGAAGACGGAAATAGTTGACTCTGCTAGCAGCGCAAATGTCCCTTCGGGGTTTGTAAATTCATATACTCCCCACAGACAAAGTAGATAAATTCCTACACATAAAAGAAAGACAATTCCTACAGATATGAAAAAACCTACTAAAAAGAACAATACTTTAAAGAAGCTTTCTTTTACTAAGTTCGCACTTTTTCGTGCTGCCGTACGGAACGGCTTTTCCTCTAAAACTATAATAGGTAAAACAAAAATCCAACGAAGATTCAAATAGGCAACTACAGCAAAGAAAGTATAATATCCAACTTGCCCCATTGTTGTCTTAAATAGTTCACCTGTAATAAAATTAGGAATTTGAATTTCAGGAATCAATGCAGATTTATACCCCATACTTAATAATGGTAATAGTACAACTGCATACAAAACAAATCCAGGTAAGCAATATGTAAACAGGGAAGGTAAATACGTTACTGTTTTATACAAAATTGGACGTAATCTCACCTTTTGCCTTTTATGAGCGAAGTACGAAATGATAATAAGTACTGCAAACTCTGTAAAGATAAGAAACAATGCCAATATAGATAATATTACAATCGCCAAAATCCCGTATGGTGTTTTCAAAAATGCTAATAACTCATCATTTGTTGCATTTGCATACCCACCAAAGTACAACAACTTATTGAAAATAATACCGAAAAGTGGGATAAACACAATCGCTGCTAACAATTTATAAGCAAGTTGGAATGTTAACACATTCCAAAAAGCAAATCTAACAGTTTGAAAGGAATGTCTCATTACTCCTGGTATAGATAGTCTTTTACGGTGTTGCATATATTCCTCCACATTCTAAAACGATATTTGAGATGGATTCCATATTTCCATTTTCAATCCATCTTTTTAATAATAATATATTCCGCTTAACATGAACACTCTTATACATACAATGAAAAAAGTGATGGCTACTTCCCATCACTTTTTCATCTACTCTATTTTTTCTCTAACCCTTGTCCAAATGCTTTCAAGAAACTAAAACCGAATGTAATGGCTCTATTGATATCTGGATCTTTTAACACTTTAAAGAAATCCATCACTTTTGTTTTTTTACCACTATTTAATTCATCTGTTGCAAATTGCAACCCAGTAACTAAACTTGATGTGATTTGCTTTGTTACTTCTGGGTCAACTGCGGATAGCGCTTCCCCCGCTCCCATCATATTATTGAGTGCATTTTTAACTGGTTCACGATTTAATTGCTCCACAGCGATTTTTGAAACATCTTCCTTCGCAGCAAGTAAACTAATCGCCGCATCTAATATCCCAGCCTTCTGCAACTGTGCTAAAAGCTGCATCGTTTCCTCTACTGCTTCACGATTATTAGATAGCTCATTTAGAAGTTCATCTGCTACTTGCTGTTTCTGTTCTTCCTCTGTTACAACTTTCTTTTTAATTAACGTAATTTCTTTCGCCACTATCTCCGCCCCCTAGTCCACAAGTGATACGTATTGTTTTCTTTTCCACTTTTGCTCAATTTCAACACCATTTTGCGGATTACGCTTTTTATCTCGCGGGTTTGAAGATGGTAACGGACGATTTCCTTTTTCACGTAATACACGCATTTTCACCATCGTTTGTTTATACGCCGGTGTACACGTATACAGGTCTGTTGCCGTCCCAGTTAAAATATTAATCGCTTCTTCATTTATCGTTGCATGCATCGGTAAATATAGCTCTTTCCCCGTTACACGATCCGTAATAAGCGCTTGTACTTTAATTTTTCCAAATGGTGATGCTAATTCCACAAGACCACCATCTTTCACATTGCGCTCTATAGCGAGTTCAGGTGAAATTTCAACGAATACTTCAGATACTTTAGATAAAATACCAGCCGACTTATTCGTCATGTTCCCTTCATGGAAATGTTCTAGCATACGACCATTATTTAAAAGTAAATCATACTCATCTGGCGCTACAACCGGTGGCACCCATTCATCTAACGATAAACGAGCGAGTTTATCTGGGAAGTTAAATCCGTCTACATATAATAGTGGTGTATCGCTACCATCATGACTACCCCAACATAAACTATTCCATCCTTCTAGACGGTCGTACGTTGCTTGAGAGTATAACGGTGCAAGCGATGCGATTTCGTCCATAATTTCACTTGGACTTTCATAATTCCAATCTCCACCTAGTGCACGAGCAACTTTTTGCAAAATCCACCAGTCTGGTTTGGAATCACCAAGCGGTTTCAATACTTCATATAATCTTTGAATACGGCGCTCTGTATTCGTAAACGTTCCTTCTTTTTCTAAGCTTGGTGCCGCTGGTAAAATAACATCAGCAAAACGAGCTGTTTTTGATAAGAACATATCTTGAACAACGAGAAAGTCTAAATTCGATAAAATATGTTGCACATGGTTCGCATTTGAATCGACTAAAGCCATTTCTTCACCCATGACATACATACCGCGTAGTTTTCCTTCTTCTGCCGCAAGTAACATTGCAATATTATTTAATCCTGGTGCTTTTGGAATAGTTGTACCATATGTTTTTTCAAACTTCGCACGAAGCGTATCATCTGATACTGCTTGATAACCAGGAAGCCAGTTCGGTAATGTTGCCATATCACAAGCACCTTGTACGTTATTATGCCCTCGTAATGGATATGCACCTGCACCAGGACGACGATAGTTACCCGTAACAAGCAGTAAATTTGAAATGGCAGCAGACGTTGTACTTCCTCCTGTATTTTGCGTTACACCCATTCCCCAAAGTATACAAGTTCCATCTGCTTCATATACCATACGAGCCATTTCTTTCAGATTTTCTTTTGAAATCCCCGTAATTTTTTCTGTATAATCAAGCGTATACTTTTCTAACATTTTGCTATATTCATCAAAGTTCTTCACATTTTCAGCTAAAAACTTTTTATCGTGCCAATCTTGATCAATAATATATTTCGTAATACCAGCAAGCCATACATAATCCGTACCTTGGCGCGGATGAATAAATAAATCCGCACGCTCTGCCATTTCATGTTTACGAAGGTCTGCTACGATTAATTTTTGCTCGTGTAATTTATGAGCACGTTTTACTCTCGTAGCAAGTACAGGATGTCCTTCTGTTGGATTCGCACCAACGATAATAACAAGGCCTGCTTCAGCTATATCTTTCACTGTTCCAGCATCTCCGCCCATACCGACAGTTTTAAATAAACCGTCTGTCGCTGGAGATTGACAATAACGGGAGCAGTTGTCCACATTATTCGTTCCATATATTTGACGAGCTAGTTTTTGCATAAGGTAGTTTTCTTCATTTGTTACTTTCGAAGAAGAAATGAATCCAAATGCATCGCTGCCATATTCAGATTTAATATGCTGCATGTTAGAAGCAACAACTTCTAATGCTTCTTCCCATGAAGCTTCAACAAACATATCTCCTTGGCGAATTAATGGCTTCGTAATTCGATCTTCACTATTTACAAAGTCCCATCCAAATTTACCTTTTACACATGTGGAAATACCATTAACCGGTGCATCTGAAACAGGTTGAACTTTTAATATATGGCGATCTTTCGTCCATACTTCGAAGGAACAACCGACACCACAAAATGTACAAACTGTTTTTGTTTTATTCACTTTCGTCTTACGCATCGCAGCCTCTACTTCTGAAACCGCTAAAATACTACTATATCCCGGCTCTACATCCTTTACAAAATCAATCATCGGATCTAACACATCTGGTTTCAATCCAGTCATAAACCCTGCTTCACCTAGCATTGATTTTTCCATTAACGCATTACACGGACATACTGTTACACACTGTCCACAACTTACACAAGATGAGTCATTTATACTTACACCATGATCCCATATAACACGTGGACGATCTAAGTTCCAGTCTATCGATATAGTTTCATTAACCTGTAAGTTTTGACATACTTCTACACACTGTCCACAAGCAATACATTGATTTGGATCATACCGATAAAACGGATGTGACATATCCACTTCACAAGCACTTACTTTCGGCTCATACGGATATTTCTGTTCTTCAACTCCCATCATATGTACGGTGTTATGGACTTTACAGTTACCATTATTGTTATCACAAACGGTACAATACAATAAATGATTCTCTAATATACGATCCATTGCCTCAGTCTGTGCCTCTTTTGCACGCTGGGACTGTCTTTCGATATGCATACCATTCTCTATTTTTGTTGAACAAGCACGCAATAACTTCCCATTTACTTCTACAATACACGTATCACAAGTTTGAATTGGATCTACTTCTGGTACATGACAAATTTGAGGATGTTCCAAATTACTCTCGTTAAATAATTGTAGTATCGTCTTTTCACCCGATGTGGAAAATTCTTTACCATCCACGGTTACACGGACTGTCTGTTCTGCCATAGTTTCCCCTCTCCTTACAACCAACTGTACAACACAATTATGAATCCGTTTTCAAAATTGCATTACTGTACATATTTTTGAAACGCTCTGCCCAAATACTTTCTTATGAAGTCGATTCTAGATGTTATAAGGTATAACTACGAAAGCTTGAAAATATCACTATTCTACAGTTCTATTATATCGTACATATACAATAATAACCAAAATAATCTGTGATCTTCTTGCTAATAGGTGTTTTTATTTCCCCATTGTTTTATGATAAATATGGGAGAGAAATACATGTAAAAGGGGAATTAAATATGGGGCCTACGCAAGAGACTTATACAATTGTACGCTATCAATCTGGTACATTTTCAAAACAACTGGATGAGATTGTTACAGAATCTCCTATTACTATTAAATTGAATGGTGAAGAATATGTAACAGTCGTATGCACACCAACCTATATTGAAGATATGGTAATTGGTTTTTTAATTTCTGAGGGGATTATTTCTTCTTATAAAGATGTTGAAGAACTATGGGTGCAAAAAGATAACGGAATTGTCCATGTAAGATCATCAAAAGTAAATCCGCTCTATCAAACTTTATATAATAAGCGCTACATCACTTCTTGCTGCGGAAAAGGTAGACAAGGTTTTATTTTCGTTAACGATGCAGCAAAAGCAAAAGATTTACATGATATACACGTGAAAATTACTCCTGAAGAATGTTTTTACTTAATGAATACTTTACAACAATCTTCCACTACATTTCGCCAAACCGGCGGTGTTCACAATACCGCTCTATGTGATCGAAACAATATTCTCCTATCAAGAATGGATATCGGAAGACATAATGCGCTAGATAAAATATATGGCCATTGTTTGCGCAACGATATATCTGTGAAAGGAAAAATCATTGCATTTAGCGGGCGCATTTCATCCGAAATTTTACTCAAAGTTTCAAAAATCGGATGTGAAATTGTTCTATCTAAATCCGCTCCAACAAAACTAGCATTGCAACTCGCTCATGATTTAGGCATTACAGTCGTAGGGTTTATTAGAAATGAATCTTGCAATATTTACACACATCCACATAGAATTGATGGTTATCAATCGAATAACTAAAATAACTCCTCGGTTGAGGAGTTATTTTAGTTATAAAAATGTAATATATTAAAGACTTGAATAGTTAATGAAGTTAATATATAATTTCATTACATATTAAAAACAAAACATTGTAGCATATATCTTTTCATTCTTTTACAAATTAAAAGAGACTGTTAACAAAACACATACACAATCTTATAGAAGTAATGGATTTATTTTATTTGAAATCGACCAAGGAGGTTATAACTATGGAAATTCGCTTATTAACGACAGAGGACGCAGAAATATATTTAAAAGTTTGTATGGAAGGTTTAACGAAGAATCCGGAAGCTTTTAGCTCTTCTTATGAAGATGTTCTTAAACATGAGGATCCTGTAGCTGCTATGGCAAAACGATTAAGCAATCCGGATAAGTATACTCTAGGGGTCTTCAAAGATAACGATTTAATCGGCATTTCTACTTTAGAAACAAAGCCTTTCATTAAACAAGAACATAAAGCAAAAATCGGTTCCGTTTTTGTTTCCCCAAAAGCGCGTGGCCTTGGAGCAGGAAGAGCTCTAATTAAAGCAATTATCGAAAATGCCGATAAATTACATGTAGAACAACTTATGCTCGATGTTGTAGTTGGTAACGATGCAGCAAAAAAATTATATGAGTCATTAGGCTTCCAAACTTACGGCGTACAAGAGCGTTCATTAAAACATAACGGGCAATATTGGGACGAGGAACATATGGTTCTGTTCTTAAATGATTAATACTTCAATATAGTTTTTTAAAAGCATCTTCTTATTAAGGAAGGTGCTTTTTTCATTACAACAATGTAATCTTCATGTCACCTTTATCGATCGTACCAAACCTTTCCATTCATTATACTAAAAGTATAAAGTGAGGCACCAATTATGAAATGAGCGTATAGCATTCAATTGATAGATAGAGGAGAATGTGACATGAAACAAAACAAACGAGCTATGCTTTTAATATTTACTACAGCAATTGTAACTTCTGGGTTAGCAATTTTACCTTGGTTTATTATATAAAACTATTCCCCTAATAACGAAAAAAAGCTTATTGCTTCTTAAGAAGCAATAAGCTTTTTCTATATTATAAAATCCCCAAAATTTTATTTACACAACTTATAATAATAACCATAGATACGGCAATGCACATGACAACCGTATTACGATCTTGCTTTTCTTTTTTTGAAATTTCTTCTTTTGGATTCATGTGTATGATCTCCTTTTAAAAAAAGTGTGAGATAGGAATTTTTTCTTATCCGATGCGAGGTGAATACGAAAACCCTCTCTATCTCACATACACAATAGAATGGAATTGTCATTTTATAAATAAAATGACATGACGTTATGTCGCAACATAGGGTATTTTGTGTCGCTACGTTTTCTATTATAAAAAATAGTTGTGCAAAACTAGTGCATTTTTTATGTCAATTACTCTGAGCGAGAAATCACTCTTCCACTCAATCACATAAAAAGAGTTTTTTATCATTTTCATGTAAACTATACAAGTAGAATGAACAGTTTGGGGTGCACAATATTATGGTTAAAATTTTATTAGTAGACGATGAAGAACGCATGTTAAGATTATTAGATCTGTTCTTAAGTCCTCGTGGCTATTTTTGTATGAAAGCTACCTCTGGCCTTGAAGCACTAAAGTTAATAGAACAAAAAGACTTCGATATTATTTTGTTAGATGTTATGATGCCGAATATGGATGGATGGGATACTTGCTATCAAATCCGTCAAATTTCCAACGTTCCAATTATTATGCTAACAGCTCGTAATCAAAATTACGATATGGTGAAAGGCCTTACTATGGGCGCGGATGACTATATTACAAAACCATTTGATGAGCATGTATTAGTTGCAAGAATCGAAGCTATATTACGCCGTACAAAGAAAGATGGCTTCGTTAGCTTCAATGGTATTGAGTGGGATAAAACGAAACATACTGTCACAGTATATGATGAAAAAATTCCACTAACTCCTATCGAATTTTCTTTACTTGGACTATTTTTACAAAATACAAACCGTGCTTATAGCCGAGATGATTTAATCGAAAAAATTTGGGGTTATGAAACAGACATTGAATATAGAACAATCGATTCACATATTCGCAATATCCGTGATAAATTACGCAAAAAAGGATTTCCAGTTGAAAATTACTTAGAAACTGTTTATAAAGTCGGATATAAATGGAAAAGTGAATAATTACTTCGGTCAGTGGACAATAGTATACCACTGACCCTTTATATGAAATAAGGTATGGTGAGAAAATGAGTAAACTTTCACTTAAAATTGGGACATACTTTTTAATATTAGCTTTATGTATTGAAACAATTGCTTTTGTATCTTTTTACAAAAGCATTTCAACAATGCGGATTGAGGAAGAAACACTTGCTCTTTTAGAAAAAGGTAATCGCTATAGTAAAAAAATTACAAGCCGCACAAAGTGGAATGCAATTGCTAAAGAAAAGCAACATCCCGAACGCGCTGAATACAATAAAAACCCTAACCGTCCTATGTATCCAGATTTCGATATCGCGGATGCAGCTGCACACTTAGTAGAATCAGAATTAATTGCTAACTCTGATATAGCTATCATACTAACAGACAATAATGGCAAAATTATTTCCACTTCAGAACCCGTAACAAAGGCAATGCAAAAACAACTTATTTGCAAGACAGAACCTATTCCAAAAGGCGGATTGATCGTCGAAAAGAACTGGAAAAAATCAAAATTCATCACAACGGTAAGCCCACTTAACACAGCAGAGTTTCAAGGGAAGTTATATATGTTATTAAAAACATCCTTCTTAGAGAATATGTTACTTAAACTCATGAAACAATTTCTTATCATTGGTGTTTTGACAATTATTTTGACTACTATTTCTGTCTTTGTTTTTTCGCGTGTTATTACAGAACCACTTATAAAAATGAAGAGGGCGACAGAAAAAATATCAAAATTAAATACACCAATTCAATTAGGTATTAAACGGAATGATGAACTTGGAAGCTTAGCAAAAACGATTGAAGATTTATCCAGTGAACTGACTTATATGAAAAAAGAACGTAATGAATTTCTCGCTAGTGTTGCCCATGAACTATTAACTCCATTGACCTATATGAAAGGTTATGCGAAGGTTGCAAAGAGAGACTCTTTAACGAAAGAAGAGCGTGAAGAATACTTACAAATCATTGAGGATGAAACAGATAGTGTAACCGATCTCGTCCAAGATTTATTTATGTTAGTGCAATTAGAACAACACCAGTTTGTTATAAAAAAACAAAAAGTGATTCTTCAACCATTTTTAGAACGAATGGTTGAAAAAACAAAAACAACATTAACAAATAAACAAATGCAACTCCATGTATATTGCAAAGATGATTTAGAAGTTTGCATAGACGAAAGACGTATGGAACAAGTTATGTTAAATTTATTACACAATGCTTATCAACATTCGCCAGAAAACACAACTATTACGATACGCGTGCTCACAGAAACAGATTCTTTTATAATAAGTGTAGCCGATGAAGGCGAAGGTATTCCTGAAGAAGATATCCCGCATATTTTTGATCGTTTTTATCGTGTTGATAAATCCAGAACGAGAGCTACTGGTGGAAAAGGCATCGGGCTAGCTGTTGCAAAAGAAATTGTAGAATTGCATAACGGTTCCATTCTAGTAACAAGCCAATTAGGAGTAGGAACAAACTTTAGAATCGAGCTACCTTTTGAATAAGATGCGTGTGAAAACACCAGTAGTAGTAAACACTACTGGTGTTATTTTGTTCATAAAATCAGCTCATATAAGCTAAGCTTTTGAAATTATTCTTATTTCAATATAAAATAAAGGTACATTTGCAAAGATTTGGAGGGTGATACAATTGGATATCCATGTATTAACAAAAGACGAAGCGGAAATTTACTTAGAACTTCGTGTAGAAGGTTTAAAGCAAAACCCTGAAGCTTTCAGCTCTTCTTATGAAGATATTATTAATAAAGAGTGTGCGATTGAATATAAAGCACAAAAATTAGCACAAGATGAAAACTATACGCTAGGTGCATTTAAAGATGGACAATTAATCGGGGTTGCAACACTGGAAACGAAACCATATGTAAAACAAGAACATAAAGCTAAAATCGGTTCTGTATATGTTTCTCCAAAAGCACGCGGACTTGGAGCAGGAAAAGCACTTATTAAAGAATGTCTTGAACTTGCTAAATCTTTAGAGGTGGAACAAGTTATGCTTGATGTTGTTGTTGGCAACGATGGTGCGAAGAAACTTTATGAATCATTAGGTTTTAAAACATTCGGTGTACAAGAACGTTCGTTAAAATATAACGGACAGTATTGGGACGAAGAGCATATGGTCTTATTCTTAGATGAAAATAAATAATAAAAAACATCCTCATGCCTGGGGGATGTTTTTTACTTTCTTGTATACCATGCCTTATGTAATAATTGAATCGCTTTCGCAATTTCGTCTTCTGATAAAATTGCAAACCCAAGTAAAACTACATTTTCAGGCGCAGTACCGTCTTTATAGTACGTAGAAACAGGATATATTTTAATACTATATTTTGCAGCTTCTTTAATGAGTTCTTCTTCTCGCATTCCATTATGCACTTGTAATAAAATATGCAATCCCGAATCTTCTCCTATTACTTCAACACGATTAGAGAAATACTTTTCTATTTCAAAGACAAGTCGATCCCTCTTTTTTCGGTAAACGACACGCATTTTATGAATGTGTTTTTCCCAATAGCCTTCATTTAAAAACTTTCTTATCACTTCTTGGTCCATTCTTGAAACACTTTGTGTATAAAATAAATATTCCTTTTGATACTTTTTAATTAAATTCTTCGGTAATACGATATAGCTCATCCGTAATGAGGGCAACAAAGCTTTTGATAACGTCCCCATATAAATAACTTTCCCATCTGTATCTAATCCTTGTAGTGCCGGAATTGGCTTTCCTGAATAACGGAATTCACTATCGTAATCATCTTCAATAATATACCTGTCTTCTTCTTTCTTTGCCCATTGTAAAAGCTGCGACCTTCTCGTAATAGGCATAATCATTCCATATGGGAATTGATGAGAAGGTGTAACAAATACAACATTTGCATCGCTATTTTCTAAATGTGCCATACAAATTCCGTCCCTATCTAAAGACAACATTTGAACCTTCTTTTCTCCTTGTTCAAAAACAACCATTTTCCTATGATAACCTGGGTTTTCAACTGCATACTTACTTCCCTTCAACAATTGAAAAAGTAACTTCACTAATATTTGTGTTCCTGCCCCTAATACGATTTGGCTAGCTGAACAACGCACACCTCTAGATTCATACAAATAGTTCGCAATTTCCTCCCTTAAGCTCAATTCCCCTTGAGGATGTCCAAGAAAAAGCAACTCATTATTATGTGGCTGCCATACATCATTTATAAGCTTGCGGTACATAGTGAACGGAAAAGTATTCTTATCAACTCCTGTTTGGGTGAAATCAAATTTATAGTTCTCCTCCCGAAACGGTATTTCTTCTACTTTCGCTTCGCTTCCTTCTACATAAATCATTTGTTCAATTTTACATACGAAATAACCTTTTCTCGATGCCGATTCAATATAACCTTCTGCAAGTAATTGCTCGTAAGCCGCTTCTACTGTATTCTTACTCACTTGTAAATAGCTCGCCAGCTTTCTTTTAGCAGGTAATTTTGTAAAAGCCGGAATCGTTCCATCTTTAATTTCTTTTTTTATATACTCATACAATTGCACATACAATGCCTTTTTACTATTCATATTTAAATTAGGCGTTAATTCTAACATAATATCTGACCCCTTAATAAAACTGAAATCTGATACTTTTTACAGTACCAGAAGTTATATATAATTCCTTGTATCATGTCACACATAAAAAATCAAATACTCGAGAGGGGATGCATGATTATGAACAACAATAGACGGATTGGACTCATTATGATTATTACAGGAGCTACCTTATGGGGATTATCTGGCCCGATGATGCAGTGGCTATTTCAACATACTAACGTATCATCAATTGATTTTTTAACAATTCGCTTGTTGCTTGCGGGAATATTTATTTTATCTTTCTTACTTATAAAAAAACAAAACATATTTCAAATTTGGAAACACCCTAAATATTCTATACAACTTATTATTTTCTCTATTCTCGGCATGCTCGGTGCACAATACGCCTTTATCGAAACAGTTCATATTAGTAATGCGGTTACAGCCACTTTATTTCAGTTTCTTGGTCCTGTTCTTATTACCATTTATGTCGCATTTGAACAACGAAAATTCCCAGCTTCTCTGCAACTACTTGCAATTATAACTGCCCTAACAGGAACGTACTTTATTATTACAAACGGTTCAATTGAAAATATTGTTTTATCGAAAGAAGCCATTATTTTCGGCCTATTAACAGCAATTAGCTTTGCATTTTATACCCTTCATCCAGCTTCTCTTATTAAAGAATGCGGAACAACTCTAGTAATTGGCTGGGGGATGTTAATCGGCGGTATTGCCCTACTTATTTGTAATCGCTCGTTTGGATGGAATCAGCTTTCACAAACTTTTACACCAAAAACTTTTTCTATGCTTATTCTTATCATCATAAGTGGCACCCTTTCTTTCCTTCTTTATATCGGTAGTCTCAAATATTTAGCAGCAACAGAAACAAGCATTTTATCTAGCATTGAACCACTTGTAGCTGCCGTTGTTTCAATCGCTTGGCTAAATGAATCCTTTGGAGCATATCAATTACTAGGCGGCGTATGTATCGTTCTTTCTGTTATTTTCTTAACCATGCCGCAAAAAGAACGAGAACCAACCTTTACAACTGAGCAAATATAGAAAATGTCAAAAGAGGTCGTACAAAACTTACGACCTCTTTTGACGTTTTAAAGGAATTGTCCCGCTTTCTAGCAAATACAATTACACTAACAAGAAAAATTAGGAGTGTGACACCATGAAAAAAATCGGAACTATGCTACTTTTCTCTTTTCTCATCGCTGGATGCACACAAGCGCAACCTGATTCAGAAGCATCTAAAAAAGAAGCCATCGCCACGTCATCCACTCAAGTTAATGCACCTTCCTTCTTTCATCTTAGCGTTTTAAAAGATGTAAATTGGGAAGAAACACCCTCCTTCATCCAAGAAAAAATACCTTTAAAAGGCATCGAAGAAAAAGTCGCAATGGCTGATAGACCTATTATCGCAAATGAAAAAAATGAAATGATGTGGTACTTTTTAGATCCTGAAATGCCAACTGGAAAACTATCTATTATTGCACTAAAACAAGGATCAGTAACCCCAACACCCGTACTCTTTCAACAAGAAACTTCTAAACCAACTTGGACTACTTCAAATACAATTGATTCTACTACAACCGAACTCCCACTCACTATGTCACTACCTTCATCTGGATTATGGGTATTAAATATATACGTGAATGAAAAATATTATGATCAGTTTGTAATTACTGCTGAGTAAAGTGACAGAACTAAAGTAGTTTCTTACAACAATGTAATTTCTACGTCATATACTTCGATAGTTGAAGTCTCACTCTTCTCTTATACTTAAAGTAAGAAATGACACGAGGAGAGATGAGAGATGAAAAAAATGATAGAAGTGATTGTAGCAGTAACTGAGGTTTTAGTAAATGGTAAACAAGTTGCAATGGAATTAAATAAATAATGAGGAAACATAAATAATGTTACACTTCTTCATTATTTTGATTTCTTATCTCAAAAAAGCAGTGCCTTTTTAGGCACTGCTTTTAGCTATTAATAACTTGGCATTTCTGTAATTCGTGCCACACCTGAATCAATGGCTGCTTTCGCTACTGCTTCTGCAACACTTGGAACAACTCTTTTATCTAATGGATTCGGGATTACATAATTCGCATTACGTTCTTCGTCCGTAATGATGTTAGCGATCCCATACGCTGCCGCTAATTTCATTTCTTCTGTAATATCAGTCGCGCGCACATCTAACGCACCGCGGAATATTCCTGGAAACGCCAATACATTATTTACTTGATTCGCATAATCCGAGCGCCCGGTTCCTACTACAGCTGCCCCAGCCTTTAATGCATCCTCTGGGAAGATTTCTGGAATTGGATTCGCCATAGCAAACACAATTGCGTTCTCATTCATCGTCTTTACAAGCTCTTCCGTTAGTACATTAGGAGCAGATACACCGATAAAAATATCAGCTTGACGAATCGCTTCTTTTAACGTTCCACGTACATGTTCTCGATTTGTCTTTTTTGAAACCTCAATTTGCGCTTCGTTCATCCATGCTTCCCCTTCACAAACAATACCTTCTAAGCTAACTAACGTAATGTGCTTTGCACCAGCCTTTAATAATAATTTTCCAATTGCAATTCCTGCCGAACCAGCACCGTTAATAACAATTTTTACATTATCCATTTGTTTGCTAACAACTTTTAATGCATTAATAACAGCTGCCAAGACGACAATAGCCGTTCCATGTTGATCATCATGGAATACAGGAATACTTGTTTCTTCTTTTAATCGTTTTTCAATTTCAAAACAGCGTGGTGCCGCAATGTCTTCTAAGTTAATTCCTGCAAACGTAGGCTCTAAATTTTTCACAAGGGTAACGATTTCATCCACATCAGTCGTACCTAAACATAATGGGAAAGCATCTACATTCGCAAATTTCTTAAATAAAATACTCTTCCCTTCCATAACAGGCATAGCTGCTTTCGGTCCAATGTTCCCTAAACCGAGTACCGCTGTTCCATCTGAGACAACTGCCACCATATTACCGCGTGCTGTATAGTCATACACTGTTTCTTCATCTGCTGCAATTGCTTTGCAAGACTCCGCTACACCTGGTGTATATGTCAGACTTAGATCATCCGCTGAATTTACTTCTACCTTACTTGTAATTTCAATTTTTCCTACTAATTCTTTATGCAATAACAATGATCTTTCATTAATTTGATTTTCTAACATACTTATAATCTCCCCTTAATTTGACAAGCTAGCTATATGAATATAGCTAGCTTGTTTGATCATGAAAACATTTTTAATAAAATTGTCGCTGTTACAACCATTGCTGCCCCGCCTAAACGAGTCGAAATTTGCGCAAACGGCATTAATTCCATTCGATTTGAAGCTGATAAAATAGCAACATCTCCAGTTCCACCTAAACCACTATGACATCCAGTTACAATTGCTGATTCAACCGGATACATTTTCATCACTTTCCCTACAAGGAAACCTGACGCTACCATTGTAAGAACAACTGATGCGCACACGACAACATATCCTACTGAAAGAACTGCTGCTACGTCTTTTAGCGGAATATATAGCAATCCTAATCCAACCATTAACGGCCAAGTTAAATTCTTTGAAATAAATTTATATAAATGGAATGCTCCTTGCTCCATTTTTGCTGGCATTAATTTAAAGTATTTCACAAGTGCTGCTGAGAAAATCATAATGATTGCCCCAGGAATACCGATGAACTTAGAAGCAAATCCTCCGAAGATGAAGAACGTACACGCAATTAATAAACCTGCTCCCATTAATGAGAAGTCAATTGGCTTCTCTGTATTTTGTTCTTTTAATAACTCTGCTTGATTGTCTGTTTTCACTAATACACCGTTACCACTAAGCTCTGGTTTCTTCTCACCTAAACGCTTCATATACCCTGCACTCACGATTGCGAACATATTTCCAATAATAGCCGCTGGAATAAGCTGTGATACAAACGTTGCTGATGATTCATTTAAAATATCACTATAAGCGAGCGACAATGGTAAAATCCCTTCCCCAATACCACCACTCACAATTGGTACGATGATAAAGAAGAATGTTTGCTTCATTTCAAACCCAAATAGTGAACCGACCAATAATCCTACTGCTACAGAAGCTAACGTCCCTACTACTAAAGGTATAAACATACGAACGAAACCTTGTACTAATACTTTACGATTCATTCCTAAAATACTTCCGACTACTAAACAAGAAATATATAAATATAAAAAGTTCGATTTTTTCATTAACATAGTCGCAGCTTCCATTGAAGCTGGATTCATCCAGTTAAAAAATACAAGTAATGATGGAATAAATAATGAAAGTATTGCCGGACCGCCGATATTTTTTAAAATTGGAATTCTCATTCCAATGTCGCCTAAGAAAATACCCATGATCATAATAACTGCAAATCCACCAATCATATCTGCTGGTAATTTATTATATACAGATGCTCCATAAATAATAGCAGCCAATACTACATATAACGGTAAAGGTATAACACCGATTTTTACATTCATAATTTTAGAAGCGAAAGATTCTCTTTGTACTTCATTTCCTTCAGAAAATGATACCGCTTCCACATTCTTTTGAATTCCCATATGGCACCCCCTTGTTTTCTTAATAACAATATTAAAACGCTTTCAATAGTAAAAATAGTTTTTGTAAGTTTTGTAATTGATTTTGTAATTAAAAAAAGTATAAGCGACTTATAATAAGTCGCTTATACGTAAAACTCTATTTTATTTTGATCAATACATCTTAATTTACTCACTGGTCTTCCTACATGTTGATACACCATTTCGTTTTCTAATACTCCAATTTCAGTCAAAAACATTACATACTTTCGAATAGAAACTCTTGAAACTCCAACTAATTGCGCCATTTCATCTGTTGTAAACGCTCGTCCATTTAGCGACTCAATCTTCCGCCAAATTAATTGCATCGTTTGTTTCGTTAATCCTTTCGGAAGCTCTTTAGTGACAGTAGGCTCTCTTTTTTCTTTTTGCAAAATTAACGAATCTAATTCCGATTGACTAATTTTTTGTTGTTCTTTCATGAAAGTAAGTTTTTCTCGATATATAGTTAATGCCTTTTTAAATCGTTCAAATGTAAATGGTTTAATTAAATAATCTACTACACCATATTGTAATGCTTTTTTAATACTCCCCATATCATGTACAGCTGAAATCATCATAATATCGATTTCTTTTTCTTGGTTCCGAATATACATTAAAAGCTCAAATCCAGTTTCTTCAGGCATAAAAATATCAAGTAATACTAAATCTACTCGTGATTTCTTTAATACTTCTATCGCTTCTTTAACGGAGTTAACTGCTTGAACAAGTTCAAACCCTCCTACTTGCTCTAAATAATGCGTATTTAACATTGCTACCATCGGGTCATCTTCTACAATTAAAACTTTAATCATATTTACCTCTCATCCCTACCTTTAGGTATTTCAATTGTTATCGTTGTTCCCTTTCCTACTAATGAATGCATATGAATTTCCCCATTTATTCGCTGTATACTTTCTTTTACAAGATACAAACCATAACCACGGTTATCTCCCTTTGTGGAATAACCTTTCGTAAATAATGCCCCTATTTCTTCTTCTTGTATACCTTTTCCCGTATCTTGTACTGTAATGGTTAATGTATCCCCATATTGTATCTCAACTTCAACTTGCTTCTTTTCACAATTCGTCACTGCCTCTAATGCATTATCAATTAAATTTCCGACAATCGTAATCAGTTCATGAGTAATACTTTCATCATCCATTTCCGGCATGTAAGAATCTTCACTTATGATTAATTTTATATTTTTCTCTCTAGCATAGCTAAGTTTCCCAAGTAAAAAACCAGCAAATACTGGACTTTTTATTCTTTTCATAACCCCACCAATTTCATATTGATGCTCTGATACCATACCACTTATATACTTCTGTAATTCTTCATACTGCTTCATGTGTGTAAGCCCTAATACGACATGCATTTTATTCATAAACTCATGCGATTGTGCCCGTAATGCTTCCGCATATAGTCTAATACCAGTTAATTCTTCTGCTAATTTTCTAATCTCTGTTTTATCACGAAATGTTGCAATCGCACCAACTATTTCTCCTTTTACATATAAAGGAACACGATTCGTCACAATCGTAATTCCATAAATATTTTGTTCTTCGTTTAATTGTACTTCTCCCGTTTGTAATACTTCTTTTATACGTGAATTAGGCATATACAACTCAACATCTTTACCAATAAAATCTTCTTCAAGACCACTTTTCTTAAACAATCGTTTTGCCTCATTATTTATTAAAGTTACATTGGCCTCTTTATCTACAGCAATAATACCTTCCTTTACAGATTGTAACATCGTATTTCTTTCTTCAAGAATTTTCGCTATCCTGTGAGGTTCAAGACCGAATAAACTTTTCTTTATATGTCTAGCTAACAATATTGCTCCTATCATTCCGACTAGTACTCCAACTCCGACACCAATATAAATGATATGTCTACTTTCCTTAACTCTCTCTTTTACATTATCTGCTGAAATACCAACGGCCACCGCTCCAAGTTGTTTACCTGTTTCAGAAAATACAGGTACAAACACTCGCATTGAAATACCTAAAGTTCCTTCTGCCAGCGATACATGTTCCTTTCCTTTCAATGCAGGCCCTTCATCTCCCCCAATAAAATGATGACCTATTTTTTGAGGATTTGGATGTGATTTTCTTATTCCATTCATATCCATAACTACAATAAATTGAACACCTGTGTTTTTTAATATTCTATTTGTATACGTTTGGATTGCAGAAGTATCTGCTTTCCCAGTCAAACCATCGATTACAATCGGATCATTCGCCACAATGTGTGCAATTGTTTTTGCTTTTTCTGCTTGGCTATCCTCCGTCGTCCGTTCTACATTATGACTAATTAATATATCTGTCACAAGTAAAGAAAAAATTACAACTGTACAAACTAACAATGTAATCGTTTTCCATAAATTCCATAGTCTTTTTCTTTTTTTCATCCCGTTAATGACTCCCCTAATTACTAAATAGAAAAATAAGTAAGGTGATATTATTTTCACCTTACTTATCTGCTGTTATTATACTTTAAATTTACTAGTCATCGCTTGTAGTTCTTCGGCCATCTCAGCTAAATTTTGCGAAGCTGAACTAATTTCTTCCATTGAATTCATTTGTTCTTCTGTTGAAGCAGCAACACTTTGCATACTAGCTGTATTTTCTTCTGCAGCCGCTGCAATTTCATCAATAGCATTTGTCACTTCATTTGCATCCCCAGCAATTCTCTTCGTTGTTTCTACCATTTGATTCACTTGAGAAACAATATGTGTAGTAGAACTTAAAATTTCCGTAAAACTTACTTTCGTTTTTGTTACAACATCAAGGCCTTGTTGAACTTCCCCATTCACATTATCCATCGCCTTAACTGTATGTTCAATATCAGCCTTAATTTCTGCAATTAAATTTGCAATCTCTCCAGATGATTCTCCTGATTGCTCCGCTAATTTTCTAACCTCATCTGCTACAATAGCAAACCCTCGGCCCTGTTCGCCTGCTCTTGCTGCTTCAATAGCCGCATTTAAAGCTAAAAGGTTCGTTTGAGTAGCGATATTTTGAATTGCTTCAGAAATAGCCCCTACCTGCTTTGATTTCTCATCAAGAAGTTTAATAATGGCATCTGACTCGGATACCGACCTAGAAATAGACTGCATTTGTTTTGCTGTCTGCTCAACCAATTCTTCCCCTTCTTCAGCTCTTTCTCTCGCATGCAATGAGGAGATAGAAATTGATTCTGCACTTCCAGTTACATCTTGAATTGCTGTATTTACTTGTTGTAATGTAGCCGCACCTTCTTCAACACCTTGACTTTGTGATTCAGCCCCACCTGATACTTGTTCCATTGCAATTGTAATTTGATCTGTCGCATCATTTGCTTGCTGTACGCTCGCTGTTAACTCTTCAGCCGATGCAGCGACATGTTCTGCTGAAAAACTAATTTGAGTAATCACATCTTGTAAAGAGGCAGACATTTCATTAAAGGAATTCCCTAATTTCCCTATGTCATCCTTGGAATGGATTGTAATTTTCTCTGTTAAATCTCCCTTACTAATTTTGTGTGCCGAGTCAGCTATTTTTCTTAATGGTCTTGTAATAGACTTTGTAATGAAATAAATTAATACACTACCAAATACAATAGCGATAGCAATAACAATAAAAGTCTTATAAAATACTGGATTCGCAGCTTGGTTAATTTCTTCATCAAACATAACTCCAACTACTTTCCAGCCCGTTTTCTCATTTGTTGCAAAGATTAAATTCTTTTTATCATCTTGTTCTGTATAAGACACATTTCCTTGTTTATCTTCATAAATTGGTTTAATCCAAGGATCAGTAACTTTTGCACCTGGTTTTCTAGATGGATGACTAACAATTTGCTTATTTTGATCTAAAAGAACTGCATAACCTTTTTCACCAATATTAATCATTTTGGAAATTTTCAAGATGTTATCTAGATTTAAGTTAATTCCTATAACACCTTTACCATCTTTTACTTCTTTAGCAATTGTCACTACCATATTTTTAGTAGATGCTGATTGATATGGTGAAGTAACAATTACTTTCCCTTTATTTTCATGCGCTTCTTTATACCAAGATCTATCTGTTGGATTATATCCATCAGCCATTTGGATAAATGGTTCTCTTATAAACTTTCCCGTCTGCGTTCCAATATAAATGCCTTCTACTTCTGGATGAAGTTTTATATATTGTGCTAACTTCGTTCTTACTATTTCTTCTTGCCCGTTTGCATATGTATCCTCTGTTAAGATATCTGCAAAGTATGCTGCATCAACAAATTTCTCTTCTATATTTTGAGAAATAACAGTATTTAAAATCGAAATGTTTTCCTTTGCTTTACCTGTGATTTGTTGTTCAAAATTTGTTTTGGCAGTTTGATATGAAACACCACCGATAATAAGTCCTGGTATAGTTAAAATAAGAAAAAATGAAATGATTAATTTCTTCTTGATACTCATACATTTAACCCAGTTAAATATTTTTTGCATAATAAGCCTCCTTTATGTAATGTGAATACTTGTGTAATTTTATACAATCGACATATATAAAACAATATATAATGATAACATGTAATTTTTTCGTCAATTATGCATTTTTACATATTCACTACTTCTAAAGATTTAATCATAAAAAACAAGAGAACTTCAGCTTATATAATAAGCTGAAGTTCTCTTATTTCTTAACAAAATACACCCACAAAAACTCCTCTTATAATTCCTTACATCCCTTTCCTTACTAATTGCTTTTCACATAACTAATCGCCTGACTCCCCATTTGCATCCATGCCTCTTCAAAACGATCTCTCGGTACTTTTACATCTAAACTTTCACTGAGAGGATCTCGAATATATACAAATTCTTCATCATATCCAATCAGTACTACACAATGTTCATTATACGTAATAGAAACATCTCCACTATTTGTCTCCCATGTAGTAAATTCATCTTTATCTAATGGCGCAAATGTTGCATTTGTAATCATAACTACCGGTTGTCTTGATTTTACACTTTTATAAAGTTCTTCTATATTCTTCCCTGTTAAGTCTATAGCTTTATTAGGTAAATACTTTTTTGCTAATTGAAAAAGTGGTTCATGATATACACCATATCCAGATTCAGAAAAAGTATAAACATTTCCTACAAATCCTTCATTCGGATTCCCTCTTACACCATCATCTAAAAAATTAACCTTTTTGATTTCACTTGCCAATTGCATCTTATCTACTGAAACACCTGCGTATTGTAATAGCATCGCTAAGCTCGTTACTTCGCATCCTCTATCTAGCTCTGGTAATTGCTGAATTAAAGGTACATTTGATAAGATAACCTTTTCATCATTCTTACTAAACTCCGCTTCTTTTCCGCCTTGTATATTGAAGAATGTTAACTTCTCTACATACTTTGTAATTCCATTTGTATATACATTCCATGCTACTATAGCTAGTAATACCATACATATATACCACTTCCATCTCCGTATCACTCTCACGCCCTTTTTAGTTCGTTAAATAAGAATAAAACGCGTCAGCATCCGTGCGAATCACCGGTACAAAATTTAGTTCTTTTCCTTTTTCAGGTTGATCTTTTTTTATTTTTTCGGCTAATTCTTGAACGTTCATATTCGTTTTATCCATATTAAGCTCATCTGCCATTTGTAATACTTTTTGCTCATTAATTTCTTTTAATACTTGATATATATCTTTACCATACAAATCAATATGATATTTTTTTGCTTCTTCCTGTACTTTTTGTTCATACACTTCTTGTGCTAACGTTTCTATCTCTTTTCCTTTTTGGGAAATACCTAACTTCCCTGCTTCCTCTCTTACTTTCGTTCCATAGATTTCTTCCTCAATGTCCTCTATTTCTTTTCCATTTGTCGAAATGCCTAATTTATCCGCTTCATCGTTAATTTTAATCGTATTAATTTGATTAATTAAATTTACAATCGTTGTATTCTCTATAGATATGCCTAGCTTTAACGCTTCTTGCTTTATTTTTGTTTCATAGATTTCTTCTGAAAGAGTTCCAACATCTTTTCCTTCAATCGAAATTCCTAACTGTTCTGCTTCCCTTCCTACTTCTGTTTCATGGATTTCTTTTTCTAGCGTGATTTGTTCTTTCCCTTCCGTTTCAATCCCTAAATTCTCTGCCTTTTCTTCTGTATGTACCGCATGTATCTTCCCATTGTTTAATTGTTCTTTGCTGCGTTGCTTGTAATCTGTCTTCCCTTTTGATGTTTCAGAAGGAGAGGCACCCCCTAATATACTTAAACTCATTACTCCAATAGTGAATACCGTCATCATTTTCTTTTTCAAAATTAATTCCTCCCTCTTACACTTTCTTTTACATCATTCCCTATACATAATCGAAATAACGTTATGATCGATATAATCTGCTCAAATACCTTTTTATAATCGCTTCTTCATACGGCGAACTTTCTGTATATCATACATGTTATAAATAGTTTCTTAACTTTCCCTTAAAAAAAAGACGACCTTGTAAAAACAAGATCGTCTTCTCACTTATATTCTTTGGTTTTTAGGGAAATTCACTTCAAAACAAGTACCCTCTCCCCATTTGCTATCTACTAATATTTTCCCATAATGCTTTTCTACAATCCAGTTCGCGATTGAAAGGCCTAATCCCGCGCCTTCTGACACACTTCTCGCTTTATCTCCTTGATAAAAACGATTAAATAGTTTTGGGATGTCCTCATCTTTTACTCCTATCCCATCATCTTTCACTCGTATACGAATCGAGCTGTTCGTTTGCGTACAATCGATTTGAATATGCCCACCTTCATTCGTATACTTCATCGCATTATCTAACAATATGACCATCATTTGATGGATTCGCTCTCTATCACCCATAAATGACATGCCATGCTCTACTTTCAATATCATCTCTTTTTCTTGATAGGAAGCAATCTCTTTATATGGATCTACTATTTCTTCTAACAATGTATCCATTTCAAATGTTTTCTTATCCATCTCAATTTGATTAGAATCCGAACGTGCTAACAATAATAAATTAGCTACAAGCTTAGATAACCTTCTACACTCCTTTGAAATCGTAGAAATATCCATCGCTTTTTCTTCTATCGTCGCAGATGGTGACTGAAATAATATGTCTGTTTTGGATTGAATAACTGCAAGTGGTGTCCTTAATTCATGCGATGCATCCGACACGAATTGTTGCTGTTTTTCCCATGAATTTTGAATGGGTACGAGTGCCCTGCCAGCTAAGAAAAAGCCGATTCCTATTGCAAATAAGCTTCCTACACTACAACCTATAACAAGAATTAAAAATAAAGTATTTAACATTTCTTCTTCAGCTGTTGTATCACGTACAATTTGAACTATTTTCCCATCTTCTTTAAACGCAAAGGTTCTAAAATATCGTCCTTGCACTTCAAGATCTTGCAAATCCCCTAACTTCTTTGGAAAAAACTGATCCAAATTCCCTTCAAAGCTAGAACGAAATTTATGGTTATCTCCCTCTATCTCTACTACTTTCCCATTCCAAGTTATTTTAGTTACCCGTGGATCTCCAATTTTAATGTTCTCCATACGTTTTCTTGGTAATATTTTAGCATCTAATTTTTTTCCAAACTGAGCCATCATTTTTATAGATTGATCCATTTCATTATAAATCCGCTTATATGTGTACGAATAAATGATACTACCTAATACGCCTATCAAAATGATAAATACTAACGAATTCAATATAGTCAATCGAATGCGTGTTTTCTGAAACATGCTTCCCTTTTTCATTGTTCTTTTAATATATATCCAATACCTCGAACAGTTTGAATATCTTTCTGATAACCGAATGGCTCTAATTTTTTACGTAAATGATGTACATACACTTCTACAATTGCTACTGTCGTATCTGAATCAAATCCCCAAACACGATCAAAAATTTGTTCACGCATTAAAATCTTCCCGCTATTTTGAACAAGGTATTCTAGAAGCTCATATTGTTTTAATGTTAGTTTAATACCTTGTCCATCTACTTGAATATCTTTATCTTTTCCGAACAGTTCAATCCCTTTATAGCGAATGGTCTGCTTTGTTGTTAGACTACCACTTCGTCGTAACAAAGCACGAATTCTCGCTTTTAATTCTGGAGCCTGAAACGGCTTAACGATATAGTCATCCCCACCAAAATCCAGCCCTTTCACTCGATCTTCTAGAGAGTCTCTCGCTGTCAAAAATAGGACTGGTGTTTCAATCTTTTCATCACGTATTTTTTGAATCACTTCAAAACCGTCCATTTCTGGCATCATCACATCAAGCAAAATGGCATCATATATATTTTGTAACGCTAGAAATAATCCATCTTCTCCATTCAATGCTGTATCTACTTCAAATTCATCGCGTAATATTTGGACAATAGACTCTAATAAAGAAGCATTATCTTCTACTACGAGTAAGCGCATATTCTCACCTTCCACCATATTATTCAATTCTATTTATAATTACATTTCTTCTCTTCATACCGAAAGAATGTAGTCACATTATGTAATTTCATTTTTAACTATTTCTTTTTGAATTTTTATTATAAAAGCTTTGTCTTAAATTTAGCTTAATAAAAAGTTGAAAGAAATAAGATTCCTCTTATCTCTTTCAACTTTTTACTACGTATACCTCTTTACTCGGCAATTCTAAACAATTTAGCTGGCCACCATATACAGCACCGCCATCAATTCCAATAATACGATTACTCCCAAAATATACTCCGCACTCCTCACTACCATGAAGCGTTTTTGTTTCCGTATGACCAAATACAACAACCTTTTCCCCACTATATCCATTATGAAATTCATTACGAATCCACATTAACGTGTATGGTTCAGATTCAGAAACTTGTTTCATTGGCTCAACACCAGCATGTACAAATATATACTCTTCTGTTTCAATGTAATGATCTAATTCTTGAATAAATTTTACATGTTCCTCTAAAACATGAGATTGTAAAATCGGTTTTTGGAAATCTCCCTCATTAACCACAATATCTTCTTCTACAAATCCATAACTATATAAAGTCTTATCTCCACCATTTCTTTTTACCCAATGGTTCCATGAACGTTCCTCATCAGTCGTTAACGCCTTAATCATCATATCTTCATGATTGCCCTTTAGAACAAGAGCGCCCTCTTCCTTTAACTCTTTTACCTTTTCAATTACTGCACGCGCATTTGGACCACGATCTACATAATCCCCTAATAAAATCAATTGATCTTGTCTCGCATCGTATTGAGCTTCTTCCAACAACTGTTCAAACTTTTCTATTTCTCCATGAATATCACTAATAACAAGAATTCTTTTCATATTATCCCTCCCCTTTCTAATTATAGTTCAAAACGTCAGAAAGTTACGAACTGTAATTCCGAATCACATTTATTACAAACTAAACTATTATCCTTACAACAATGTAAGTCTCTTGTCATCCAATTCGATAGTTGCAATTGCTATATTTCCTTATACTAAAAGTAAGAAATGAAACAAAAAACAAGGAGAGATGAGACATGAAAAAAGTGATGGAAGTTGTAGTAGCAGTGGCAGAGGTTTTCGTAAATGGCAAACAAGTTGCAATGGAATTAAACAAATAATGAAAAGGAAAAAATTCATTCTAGACCCTTTACTCATATAAAAGAGATAAGACTTCTTCATTTTTTTGATCCCTTATCTCCTTGTAAAGAAAACCGCATCCTAAAAAAGGATGCGGTTTTCTTATTCCACAGGTTGTGGTTGTGGCTGTACGACTTCATTCGCTCCAGCTACCCTCAACATATTTGCAATATCTTTAAAACCTCTTTTTCCAGCATATTGCAGTGGCGTAATATTTTCCTTATTGGCCATATTTACATCTGCCCCGTGGTCAATAAGCATTTGAATTACTTTCTTATGGCTTTCACTACCATTTCCTAATACGATTGCTTCTACTAAAGCTGTTCCACCACGAGCATTTCTATAATTCACATCAATATCCGTATGCTCTAATAACTCTTTTACGACCTCTACATGTCCACGTTCAGATGCAGAAATGAGTGCTGTTCCACCCGATTTAGTAAGTTCTTTCGTATTAACCCCTGCATTAATTAGTAGCTTTACAATGTCCGTATAACCTTCTCTACTTGCATAAAGAAATGGATTACTTTGTTTCTCATCTTTACTGTCAATATTAGCCCCCGCACCAATTAATGCTTTAACTGTCTCTACATGATTTTGATACGTTGCTGCAAGGATAGGCGTTTCTCCGTTGTCACCTTCTACGTTTATATTCGCTCCATCTTGAATCAGCTTCATAGCTGTTTCTGTGTCTCCAAGGGTCGCAGAAAGTAGCAACTGTTTGTCCATTAAATTTATACTTTTTTCTTCTTTAGGTTCTTCCTGTTCTTTATGCTTTTCTTTTTTCTTTTCGTTTTTCACATGAACCGGTTTCGATTCTGGCTCCTCTTGCTTATCGCAAGCCACTACCGTCATTAAAAGTCCTAATAACATACATAATAAAATTTTTTGTTTTCTCACAACTACAGCTCCTATGAAAGATAATGTTTTCTTAACCATTCCTCCATCACATACAATAACTCTTCTTGATTACATTTATCCATAAGCCCTTTATATTCCTTCTTTAATCGGATTATCTAAACTTATACCTAAATTTCTCAACCTATATTAGCGCAGCAATTAGTTTAGCACGATTTTACCGCATTTGTATACATTTCTACAAAGTACATAAAGTGAAACTTTAATCAGTGGGAGGGTTCACCCCACTGATTATTAGTTGAACCAATCGGGTATTTACGGGCTGTTGATCTCCCACCTAACTTCTTTGCTCCTGCCTAATTTTGAGGTGGGAGTTTTACTGCCCGTTAATACGGGGTAAATGATTGCTTTAGGTTACTATATTCCATTGTAACCGTTCTTCTAAAAATTTTACACCTTTTCTATATTTGCACCTGAGTAATAATAAAAAAAGACAACTATATAGTTGTCTTTTTTTATTATTAATGGTGCCCACCGTGATTTCCCGTTTTCGGTTTCCCCATCATCTCTTTATTCATTTCCCATTTATGCTCTGATAGCTCTTTATATGAAAGAACTTTCCCTTTATAGTTAGACACAAAATTCTCTGCATCCTTTTTATTTTCAAATGAAATGACATTATAAGCCATCGGTGTCGTTATTGTTTTATCATATACGTAAGTCGCATCTTCTAATGAAATCCACTCTTTCGAATCATAATCTCGAACAAATTTTTCTTTCGTCTTTTCACCTGGATTAATCTCCATCCATTTATACATACAACCGATATCATCAAACTTTAACGCTTTTCCATTTTCTAAAATGACTTCTGTTGCAAATTGATTATCCATTACCCCAATTTGGCAAATATCACATTTATCATGTTTCTCATCAATTGCCACAGCCTCTACTTGTTTCTTACCACATCCTACTATTGTAAAGACAAAAAACAAGCATATAGCAAGCATCACATACTTTGTTCTCATTTCATTTCCTCCCTAACCGTATCTTCCACTAGGAGAATATCAAAAACTTGTGTGAGATTTGTGAAAAAACAATGTTGTTTCTGTAATATATGGAACAAAAAAGATGTGTAGTCATATCTACACATCTCTCATCATTCACAACCTGTAATTAATAAATCATCTTCTAACTTAACTAATAATGTATCTGTATTAATTTGCTGTCCAACAACTACATTTACTAACCTTATATTTCCACTGATACCGATCGCAACTTTTTCAAGTTCACCGTTATTTTTTCGGATCATCATTAATTTTTCCCACTCATATACGTAAGAAGATTCTTTAACAAAAATCTCTTCTACTTTTCCTTCATAAGAACTATAAATCTCTTCCATTCTCGTTTTCATATAAAATCTACTCCCTATTTCACACTTCAATATTTTCATCTTATTCTACCATTCTTACGGAGAGCAGCTTACTTTTTAAAAATTCAAATTAACTCCCGTGAACAAAATGACCAAAATAAAAATTATGCTTCTAATGATGTTATTTTTCAAATTATTTACCATTTGAATGATTGATTTTATGATAAACAAAAAACATTTTATCTGAATTTTCATTACATTTTGAAAGCGCAATCATTTTCGAGGGGGAGATTACATGTTAGCACTACTTGGATTTGCGATGGTATTTGTCTTTATGTTTTTAATTATGACGAAACGTATGTCGGCACTAGTAGCATTAATATTAATTCCAATTACTTTCGCATTAATTGGCGGTTTTTATGCAAATATGGGACCTATGATGTTAGAAGGAATTCAAAAACTAGCGCCTACTGGTATTATGCTTATGTTTGCTATTTTGTATTTTGGAATTATGATTGATAGCGGTTTATTCGATCCTGTCATTAGTAGGATTTTGAAATTTGTAAAAGGAGATCCTTTAAAAATTGTTGTTGGTACAGCGATTCTTACTATTATCGTTTCATTAGATGGGGATGGAACAACAACGTATATGATTACTGTTTCTGCAATGTACCCACTATATAAACGCCTTGGAATGAATCCACTTATATTAGCTGGGGTTGTTATGTTAGGGGCAGGAGTAACAAATCTTACACCGTGGGGCGGACCGACGGCTCGGGTTATGAGTGCTCTTGGACTAGACGCATCAGAACTCTTTACACCACTTATACCAGGAATGATCGCTGGTGCAATTTGGATCGTTTTCGTTGCTTACTATCTTGGCAAAAAAGAAAGAAAACGTTTAGGCATTATGGATGTACAATATTTAAAACAAATGCAAACGATGGATGAGCAAGCTGCAACAGTAGAAGCTGCCGTTCATAAACGCCCTAAGCTTCTATGGATTAACTTTTTATTAACTGTTACCTTACTTGTCTGCCTTATACTAGAAGTTATGCCGTTACCTGTTTTATTTACAATTGCTTTCGCGATTGCTGTTATGCTTAACTATCCAAACTTAGAACAACAGAAAGAACGTATTGCTTCTCACGCGGGAAACGTATTAGCGGTTGTTTCTCTCGTATTTGCCGCTGGAATTTTCACCGGTATTCTATCCGGAACAAAAATGGTAGATGCAATGGCTCAAAGTGTAGTCACTCTTATACCAGACGCTCTTGGACCACAACTACCAATTATTACAGCTCTTCTTAGTATGCCGTTCACATTTTTCATGTCTAATGATGCATTTTACTTCGGAGTATTACCTATTTTAACGAAAGCTGCCGCTGCGTACGGAATTAGTGCAGCCGAAATGGGACGCGCTTCATTACTTGGTCAACCTGTTCACTTATTAAGTCCTCTTGTCGCATCCACTTATTTATTAGTTGGAATGGCCAAAGTTGATTTTGGTGAACATCAACGCTTTACTTTACTTTGGGCAGTTGGAACGACAATGGTGATGTTGATTACTGGAATTGTAATTGGGATTATTCCAATATAAAATAAAAAACAGTAGCGGACATATATCCGCTACTGTTTTTTATTATGAAGAAACAAGAAAATATCTTCTTTCTGGTCTCCCTACACTCCCATATATAAGCTCCGCATGAACTTTCTTTCCTGATATTAAATACTCTAAATAACGCCTCGCTGTTGACCTGCTTACTCCTACCATTGTACTTAACACTTCTGCCGTAATTCCTTCTTCATTCACTGTTAACATATGCTTTTTTATTTTTGCTAAAGTTAAGGGGTCTATCCCTTTCGGCGCATATTCTATTTCATTTCCCTTTACGCCTCTTTGAGACCATAAATGTTCTATTTGTTCTGTAGATAATTGATTATTTTTCTTCAACTGCACAATCTTTTTTTGATAACTTTCCAGACTCGCCTTAAATCGATCAAACATAAGCGGCTTTACGATATAATCTGTTACTCCGCCTCGTAAAGCGTGCCTCACTACATCTGTTTCCGATGCAGCTGTAATCATAATAATATCTGTATCATGTAAATTATGCCTAATATATGTGACAAGTTCCGTTCCTTGCATATCAGGTAAATACACGTCTAATAAAACGAGTTGCGGCTTCACAAGATCTAGCCATTCTTTCGCTTGTTCTCCAGTCGTCGCTGTTCCAATTACTTTAAATCCCTCAACTTTTTCAGTAAAACGACGATGAATATCCGCAATTCGAATATCATCTTCTACAATCAATACTTCAATCTCCTCACCCATTACAATTCGCCTCTCTCTTTTGGTAATGCGATAATAAATAATGCACCACCTAAATCCCCTTTTTCGATTGCAATACTTCCATTTAAATCTTCTACTAACTCTTTCACTTTTGCTAATCCATATCCTCGCTTCCCGCCCTCTTTCGTCGAAAAGCCTTTATAGAATATGCTAGTAATAACTTCATCATGAATTCCTTGTCCTGAATCTTCCACTTCAATTACTATTTCTTCGCCGATATCAGTTACAAACATTCTTACCTTCTTATCATTCTCTTCATTTCTTTCAATCGCTTCAAATGCATTCGTAATTAAATTCCCTAAAATAGAAACGACATAATTACTCTCAATGTGCGGGCTTAATTGGTCTAAGCTACTTTCTCGATCTAGCATAAAATCAATCTTCAACTCTCTTGCTCTATTATAGAATCCAATTAAAATCCCACCTAACCACGGATTTTGAATTCGCTTCATAATAAATTGAACAAAATCTTGATATACCGCTGTTTCCTTATGAATAAGCTCTAAAGCATCCTCATATGATTCTAACTGAATAAGACCTGAAAGCGTATACAACAAATTATTATATTCATGTGTTTGCGCTCGTAATGCCTCTGTATATTGCTTCGTCTGAGATAATTCTGCTGTTAATTGATCCATTTCAGATTTCAAACGTAAGCTCGATACAACGCCAGTTACTTTATTCTTTACTTTAATAGGTAGACGATTCGCGATCACAGCCTGCCCTTTTATATTTAATTGACGATCAAACTGTTCTTCACCAGTTTGAAATACATCTAGTATTGTTGAATTAGGAATTACATTTAAAATAAATTCTCCAATAATATTTCGTTGTTTATCTAGCGAAAGAATATCATAAGCCGCTTGATTGACTAAACTAATCATTCCATTTTGATCAATAACAATAATCCCTTCACGTACAGATTGAATCACTGTACTATGCTCTTCATATAAAGATGAAATTTCTTCTGGCTCCATCCCAAACATCATTCTTTTTATACTTCCCGCTAAATATATAGAGCCAATTATTCCAATTAAAAGACCGATTATTGTAATCCAAAATACACGCTTTCCATACACTTCTACGGCTCCATGAATATCATCCATTGAAAATCCAACAGACACCACGCCAATAATTTCATTTTCCTGATTACGGATTGGAACTTTGCCACGTAATGAAGGGCCTAATGATCCAGTTGCTCTCGAAACATATGATTTTCCTTCTAATAGAACCCCTTTGTTATCTCCACCAACCATTTCTTCTCCTATTTTATCTCGCTTAGGATGTGCATATCGAATCCCCTCTTTGTTTCCAACTACAATAAAATCAGCATCTGTATCAATTCGAATTTTTTCTGCAATTGGCTGAATAATAGAAGCTGGATCTTCTTTTTGAAAAGCTTCCGTTATTTCAGGTATAGCAGCAACTGTTTTCGCAACATGCAAAGCCCTTTTACCAATTTGCTCTTCTACCGTTTCAGACAATATGTAATAAAATAAATAACTTGTTAATAGAAGTACGACTAGAATAAGTGTACTAATTGTTATTGTAATTCTCGGTTGTAGTTTTAACTTTTTAAATTTCAAAACCATTCCCCTAACATAATTAAAGATAGAATTTAAAGAATTTACAGTCTTTTATAATTACACCTAATCATAACACGGGTACTCTATATTTCTTTATTTTTTATCTTCATAAAGCAAAACTTTAATCTCCCCACAAATAGCGGGATAAAAAAAGAAACGAAGTACAATTACTACCTCGTTTCTTAACATTGTTATTATACTTTAAACTTTCCAATCATCTCCTGTAATTCTTCTGCCATTTGCGATAAATGAACTGCTGCTGCATTGATTTCATCTACTGAAGCTAGTTGTTCTTCTGAAGAACCAGCAATATTTTGAACGCTTGCTGCATTTTCTTCAATCGTAGCTGCAATTTCATTAATAGATGCACTAACTTGTTTTGCATCTACTGTCATTTGTTTCGCTACTTCTACCATACTATCAATTTGTACAACTGTATCATCTGTAGACTTCAATATTTCAGCAAAGCTTTGCTTCGTTTCATTTGCAACTACAAGTCCTGATTGTACTTCTGTTCCAACTTGCTTCATAGAACTTACTGTCTCTTTTATGTCAAATTGTATTTCTTTTACTAGTTTTCCAATTTCCGTAGAAGACTGTCCTGATTGTTCTGCTAACTTTCGCACTTCATCTGCTACAATTGCAAATCCTCTTCCTTGCTCTCCAGCTCTCGCAGCCTCAATTGCAGCATTTAATGCTAGTAAATTTGTCTGCTCTGCAATATGTTGAATCACCTCAAGGATTGCTCCAATTTGTTTCGATTTATCATCTAACAACACAATCACTTTATCAGATTGTGAAACAGACTCATGGATTAATTGCATTTGATTCACAGTTTGTTCAACTAACTTCCCACCATCTTCAGCCTTTTTCTTCGTATACATAGATGCTGTGGATACTAATGAAGAACTATCTGCAACACGCTGAATTCCTTCTGTAACTTCTTCTAATAATGTTGCGCCTTCTTCAACTTCTTTCGTTTGTATTTCCGCTCCACTCGACACTTGCTCTATCGCTTGTGTAATTTGTTCCGTCGCTTCACTCGTCTGCTTCATACTAGCTGTTAATTCTTCTGAAGATGCCGCTACATGACTTGCTGAAGTATTTATATTAGAAATGACCTTCTGTAATGATGCTGCCATCTCGTTAAAACTTTCTCCTAGCTGTCCAATTTCATCCCTAGAATGAACTGTAATGGATTCTGTTAAATCGCCTTCACTAATTTTTTTCGATGATATAACAAGTTGTTTTAACGGATTAATAATAGAAGCAATGATGAAGTAAATTAAAATCCCACCAATTATTAATGAAATACCAATAACAGTTATCGTTTTATAGAAAATAGGTTCCGCTGCTTCAATAATTTCTTTTGAAGGCATAATTCCTGCTATTTTCCATCCAGTTATCTTATTTGTTTTAAAAGTGATATGGCGCTCTTCACCATCTAATATGAAATTAAAATCACCTATTTCTTGTTTATACAACTTTTTTTCAAGCTTCTCTTCTACCTTATCCCCTGGCTTCATCGTTGGATGCGCTACTACATTTTTATCTTGATCAAAAATTGCTACATATCCACTTTTACCGATATTAACCATCTTCGAAGTGTTTACGATATCATTAATAATTAAATCAATACCGAGAACACCGCTCTTATCCTCATTTTGTTTTGCTATTGTAATAACAATATTTCCTGTCGTTTTTGATTTATATGGAGCTGTAATAATTACTTCTCCACTTTTTTTCGCTGCCTCTTTATACCAATCTCTTTCTGTAGGATTATATCCTTCTGGCATTTGAATAGACGGTGATTGAATAAACTGCCCATTGCTGGTTCCAGTATAGATGGCTTCCAGTTCTGGATGTAACTTATTATATTCTTCTAGTTTATTTTGGATATTTTGTATTTGATCCGCTTGGTAACTTGTTTGTGTGAATAACTTCGTAAAATAAACTGCATCTACTTTTTTACTATCCAATTCTTTATTAATTACATTATCCAAAATTTTTATATTGTCTTTCGCCGATTGTGAAATCGTTTCATTAAAATTTGTCTTCGCTTGCTGATAAGACGTCCAACCAATTACAATACTTGGAAGAATTAAAATAATAACAAATGATACAAGTAACTTTGCTTTTAAGCTACTACTCCTTAACTTTCCTTGAAACATGTTTCTACCCCTCCATACCGTTTTAAATGTAATGGTCTTACATTTATTTCTTTATATAAATCATACGATTAAAATGTATCAATGTGACTCTCTATATCTTTCTCTATTGAAGAGTTGATACATACCTTTTTCATTCTATATAATTTATATAATTAAAACAATATATAAAAATGTATATTGTTCGAAATATTATAATTCACAGAAGAACCTCTAGTATCTCACTTACTAGAGGTTCCTCACTTTGCTATTCTTTATCTTTTGCTACTTCTTTTTTCTCATCTTCTACTACAGATACAACAGGTTTATCGTTTGATAATTGTTGTACTGCTCCTTTTCCAGCAAATCCTTCTAATAACTCTTTTAAGTCAATGCCAGAAGAAGCTTTTAATGTTTCTTGCATCGTTGCCATTAAATCAGTCGCATAACCTGCAACTTTTCCGGCGCCGCTATTTTTACCACCGCCGCCTGTATCGACAACTGTAATTTTATCAATGTTGCTAAGTGGGCTTGCAACTTCCTTCGCATAACTTGGAAGCATGTTAAGAACCATATCCATAATTGCCGCTTGGCCATATAACTCAAATGCCTCTGCAATTTTTTGCTTCGCTTCTGCTTCTGCTAAACCTTTTAACCTAATAACATCTGCTTCCGCTGTACCTTGTGCTTTTTGTACTTCTGCTTTTGCTTGACCTTGCGCTTTTTCGATTTCCGCTTTCGCTAAACCTTCTACACGTACTTCTTCTGCGCGAGCTCTCGCTTCAGCTTCAATCTTATATTGATCCGCATCTGCCTTTTTAATTTGCTTTACTTTTTCTGCTTCCGCTGATTGCTCAACAGCATAGCGATCTGCATCTGCTTTTTTCTTTACTTCTGCATCGTATTGCTTTTCACGACGCGCAATCTCTTTTTCTTCTAATTCAATTTGTTTCTCACGCTCAATGATTTTAACGCGCATTTGCTCTTCTGTAACACCTTGTTGCGCTTTAGCTTGTTGTAATTCGTAAGAAAGATCCGCATCTGCGCGAGCTTGTTCTTGCTCTCTCTTATAAGATTGTACTTTTAACTCTTTATGTTTTTCAGCTTCAGCGATTTGGGCATCACGTTGGTATTCAGCTTCTTTCGCTTCTTTCTCAGCACGAGCTTTTTCAATACGAGCTTCTTTTTCACGCTCTGCATTCGCAATTGTTGCATCACGCTTAACTGTCGCAATTTGCGGCTGACCAAGTGCATCTAAGTAACCGTTCTTATCCATGATTTCTTTAATTGTAAAGGAAACGATGCGAAGACCCATTTTCTTTAAATCTGTAGAAGCTACTTCATGTACCTTTTGAGCAAATTGCTCTCTATTACTATATGCATCTTCTACTGTCATAGAAGATAAGATAGCACGTAGATGCCCTTCTAAAACCTCTTTTGCTTCTATTTTCAACTCTTCTGTTTCTTTTCCTAAATATTGTTCAGCTGCTGTAGAAACTTCTTCAATGGTAGATCCTACTTTAATAATAGAAACACCGTTTACTGTAATCGGTACACCTTGTTTCGTATACGTATCACGTGTTCCCACTTCTAATTTGTAGTTTAATAGACTTAAAGGCTCTGCTCTTTGCATAATCGGAACTACGAAAGTACCGCCACCACGAATAATCTTAATCTTCTTTCCATCATCAGTGGTAACTACATTTTTCCCGCCGCCAAGCCAGTTTCCAGTAACAATTAATGCTTCATCTGGTCCAACTGTTCGATACTTTGTAATGAATACTAAAATGAGTAGAATTAATATTGCGAGTAATACTCCACCGATAATTAATGGAATCGTCATGTAAATTCCCCCTTATAATTTTGGTTTCTTTAAAGAATAAGCGATGTTCTGTACAAGCAAAACACCATCTTGGACTCCCTCGATAATAACTTCAGTTCCTTGTGAAATATCTTTCTTCCCAACTGTTTTAGCTAGGATTGCATTGTTTCCAAATTGGGAGGAAATTAATACTTCACCAAACCCTTCTGTAGGAATAGTCGTAATGACCTCTCCCTTACAACCGATGAATTCATCCATACGCTGCACTGTGTTTTGTTCTGCTTCTGCAATCGGCTTTAAAATTAATATTTTCATTATGAATACACCAATAAAGGATATAGCACATGCAGCCCCGAAAATAAGAATGCTATTAAAGGAAAATAAATATTCTCCTATATAACTAAGTCCACATAACATAGCGAAAAAACTAAGTAATAAAGTAACAACGGATACCGATCCGCCTCCAAAACTAAATATGGATTCAAATATATCTCCAAAAAAGATATAAATCACAGTGAGTATAGTAGCAATAATAAATCCATATAAATAAATTGTTTCAAGTGGATAACCAAACAAAACCATTTCTTATCCCCCTCTCTTAAACAATCCCTTTTTTGTTATGTGTATGCCCCACCTCTTCCAAAGATTATTGTTCTTAATTTTCAGTTATTTACCCTTTAAAGAAAAGCCTGTAAGACAGGCCTCTAAAAAAGAACAGGAGAAACCTATTGTGACAGGCTCCTCCTAGTAAATAACCGATATATTATATATCTATATAATATACTATTTTCCACAAAAAGTAAAGTTAAACATACATTGGAAAAGCGCTTATTTAACTGATAATTCATACGTTCCATCGCCATTATCATATTTATATACATACAAATAATACTTACCTGGTTTTGCATTACATTTTGCCTCTATATGATTTCCATTAGCTTGACCGTAAGCGGCATAATTTTTCATATCTGATTCATGGTGAAGCACCCATGTCATCCCGATTCCATACTCATTTAAAACAGAAATATCGATATTTTTCGTTGATGCTACATTAAATGTATAAACATCGGTGTGATCTCCGCCAATAAGGCTACCTTTTATAGTAGTGTTTAGCCCGATACGATTTGCTTCCTCTGGACGATTATTTGGTTCTGATTCTGTTAAACTTCCATCTTTAATCGTAACAGTGGTTTCGTTTCTGCTCTCTTTACCTTTATCATCTTTTACTCTTAACGCTACTTTATAAATGCCTTCTCTTTCATATGCATGTATTGGATTAACTTCTGCACTTGTGCTGCCATCTCCAAATTCCCATAAATAAGAAACAATTTTTCCATCTTCATCATTTGAGCCATCACTTTTAAATTGAATTCCTTCTTTTACAAGCCCATTATAAGGTCCATTTATATTAACCGTTGGAGCTTTATTTTCTCCATCATCTTTTGCGATACCGTGGAAGACTACATCATATTCAAATTCATTTGAACTATTCACACGATAATTGACGAAGTATGCTGTAACAGTTTTGTAGCCGCTCCATTCTTTTTGCGCCAGTTGTTCTAGTGCTTCATTTACTTTCTTACTCATTGCATTCCAATCTTCTGACTCACCTTTTGTTACACTACCTGTATACGTACCTTCTAATGTAAATGTATTAAAGAATTGTGAGCTATGTTTTGTCATTTTTGTATCTTTCATAGGCAACGTATTACTAATTTCTTTCTCTACTGCTGCTAACGATTTTTGTGTATGTTCAGCTAAATAATCATTTGCTACTTCCGGCACATTATATTTATCTTGATTATCAATTAGCTGCTGCATATAATCTTGATACTCTTTATTTAGTTTAGAATCTTTACTTAGCTCTTCACGATATACATCATAATTTTTCACGTCATTCGCTCGAATTAAATCTTGAATTTTATCAAACGTTTCAAATTGATGCGTATATAAATAAGACTGCAATGCGAACGAGTAATTATAGAAATCCCAAGAACCATATTTAGCAAATAATGTGCGCTCTGCTGTATAACGGCTTGCAGGATCAGATGATAGTCCACTAATGATGCTCTTTCTTGGTACTACATTATTTGTACGAGTAGAACCTGCAAAAAACTCAGCATTCCCTTCTTGGAACCAAGTTAATCTCTCATTTTGATACATATCTCCTCTTCCAAATAAACCTGGCACTTCAAATCTGCCTTGAAGATAATGAGTAAACTCATGACGGAATAATTCTTCTAAACTATAAATGCTTTGTTCTGGCGTGCGCTCATATGTAAAGAATGTTCCTGTTTCTTCAATATAAATTCCACCGTTGTTTGTTTCATATCCATACAGTTGTCTATTTAACTGATACTCCTCTGGACTGTTATAAATCACTATCGTTAATACATCATCTGCATTGCCTGGCTCTAACGCTTTGTCATTTCCAATTACACGATGATACTGCGCTTTTACTTCCTTTGCAGCCCAGTATAGTCTCTTAATTTTTTCTTCTGATACTTTATCTCCTGTTTTAAATACGATAGATCCATCGTCGAATGTGTACGTTTTTGGTAAGTACTGCTCTTTTCCTTCTTTACGTATTTTCTCTAAATCTACTGCATTGCCGCTATAATCTTTCCCATTATAATTTGTTGTAATTTGTTCTACTGCAACAAAATATGGCTCACTTAAACGCGGGTACATATGCATTGCTTGTGTAACAACTTCTAATCCTTTACTTGGATTACTATGAAACTTCCCTAAACGGCTAGCGAAATAAATTCCATTATTAACGAGCCATTTATTTTCTGGCGTTACTTCATTTAAAAGAGCGATACGATTTATTTCATTAATAAACCCATCTACTTTCCCATACCACATCGTTTCATTCGCTTCTTTACGAGCCTCAATTAAGTACGATTGCATATCATAATCAATACCTTGCATAAGATCGTATACAGCTTGTCCTTTCATACGATCGTCTACATACGTACGAAGATTATCATTGTATTGTTTTAAAATATTAGCTGCGTATTGAACCGTTTCTACATCACTTGAAGCATTGCTGATTAATTTACCATATGCAGATACGACTGAATCTTGCTCATATGTACCTAGCTTAAAGTTTGGATTTGTTGCGATTGCTTTTAAAGCAGGTAAACATTTATCCTGGAAGCTTCTCTCATTTAAATCGCTTAATTCATTATTGTAAAATGCAAGATAAAAAGCTGAACGTAACACTTCCGTAAACGTTTGAATTCCTTTTGAATCATCTTTCGTAAATGTACTACCTCGATGAGCTAATTCATCTATAACCACTTGCATTTTTCCTTTGTCTTTATAAAAAGCCTTTGCATCTTCATTGAATTGGAATAAGTCTGTAATTTGATTCCACTTAATACTTCCTAGTGTTTCAACTAATTCTTGATCATTCATTTTATTTAAATCAGCCATTGAATAGCTTTCTTTCATTTGCTTTACTTCTGAGCTCTTCATAATAGATGCTGGTCGCTGTGAAAAGTCTCCTACTTGTAACCGTTCTTGAAATGATAATGTTTCATCAACTTTTGAAATATGTCCAACTTCATCTACGGGCTTTTCAATTCCAACCGGTTTTGTTTTCAACACATTATAAGGTACTTTTTCTTCTGCAGATGCATGAGTTTGAAGTGCCCCTAACGATAAAGCCATTGTACTAATACTAAGCATCACTTTATTGATTTTTGATTTCTTGTTCATATCCTTGCCCCCTATTCAAATATTCCATTCACGAATTTAACATAAAATCTGGATACAACAATATAAAATGCAATATTTCATATTATTTCTCCCCATATTTTGTACATATCGTGAACAATTTTCTCTTTATCTAGCCGCCAATAGTTATGAATCTATAGCGATTAAACAGTCCTTTTACACATGTTAAAAAAAGAATTTTTTGACAATTAATATTTTAATTGTTATGATTAATATAATTGTTAACTTTATTAAACAAAGGTGGGATTCTATGATAAAAAAAGAGAACAGTGTATTTTATATCTCCATCTTGCTAACAACGTTATTCATCATATGGGGAATTACCCCGGCAAGTTGGATACAAGGCTATGATTTACAAAGTGTTACATCTTCCTTAAATTCATTTATCCTCAATAAATTTGGATGGTTTTACTCTCTACTTATGACCGCAATGATTATTTTAGCCACTTATTTAGCATTTTCTAAGTACGGTTCTATTCGTCTTGGTAAAGATGGAGAAAAACCACAATATAGTTATCCATCTTGGCTATCCATGTTGTTTGGAGCAGGAATGGGAATTGGACTCCTCTTTTATGGAATTGCTGAACCGATTTCACATTTTACAGATCCATTAACAGGAAAAGCAGGTACAGAGGAAAGCGCCAAGCTTGCTATGCAATATTCATTTTTCCACTGGGGTCTCTTTCCATGGTCACTATACGCAATGGTTGCTTTAACAATTGCATATTTCACATTCCGCAAACAAAAAGGTAGCACAATTGGAGCTACAGTTACTCCATTATTTAATCGATCGAAAAATTCTCCTATCGGAAAAACAGTCGATATTTTAGCTGTTTTAGCCACAGTATTCGGTATTGTGCCATCTGTTGGGATTGGTGCTCAACAAATCGCCGGAGGATTAAGCTATTTATTCCCTTCTATTCATAACACTTTACTTACACAGCTCATACTTATCGCTATCTTCGCTGTTTTATATTTAACAAGCGCACAAACTGGCTTAGATCGTGGGATTAAATATTTGAGTAACTTAAATTTCTCTCTTGCAGGTATTTTACTCGTCTCCTTTTTACTTTTAGGACCAACTGTATTTATTATGAAATATTTCACATCTACACTCGGTTCTTATATCGGAGCTTTACCTAGTATGGGATTAAATTTAGGAGCATTTAATGAAAAATCCTCTTCTTGGATTGAAAACTGGACTATTTTCTATTGGGGATGGTGGATCTCCTGGTCTCCATTCGTCGGTACATTCATCGCTCGTATTTCTAAAGGGCGCACAATAAAAGAATTTATTGTTGGAGTTGTATTAGTCCCAACTCTTATCTGTACATTTTGGTTTGCAGTATTTGGCGGTACTGCTATCCATATGGAAATGTTCCAATCGCTTGGGATAGCTGATGAAATCGCAAAAAATGGTACAGAGATTGGATTATTTGCTGTTATTTCACACCTACCATTCTCTACATTTTTAACGGTTATTGGGTTAATTTTAGTATCCACATTTTTCGTTACTTCAGCCGACTCGGCAACGTTTGTTGTTTCGATGCAAACGAGTAACGGAAGCTTATCACCGAAAAATAGTTTAAAACTTATATGGGGATTAACAATCGCGATAATTGCAGCTATTTTATTACAAGCTGGAGGATTAAATGCACTGCAAATTGCAGCTATAATCGCAGCACTACCATTTTCTATCGTAGTCGTCCTTATGGTTACTTCACTCTTTAAAGAGCTGCGAAAAGAAGATGTTAATTTGCAAACGAAAGAAGTTCCGCAAAAAATAAAAAAGGTTATGTAATGATTAGCACTCCTTATACAAGAAGAATTCGGCCCTCAAATTAATTCTGAATCTGTTATTACTGAAGGCGGCAAAGTAAATGAAATAAAACCCATTCGTATGAAATATATTGCTCATACGAATGGGTTTTTTACTCTACTATATAGTGTTGTAAACATGCTTTTTCCTCAAAACCTACTTTCTTGTACAACTCCATCGCACGATCATTATTCGTATTCAAACATAGTTCTATCTCTCTCATCCCTTGGAATGAGAAAATATACTGAATAGCAGCTTGTAATAACCGCTCTCCGACACCTTTTCTTCTACTATTTTCAGCAGTTGCAATAAATTCAATATTCGCTTCTTGAAACTCCGGATTTACTTCAACATATACGTAACCTTCTAACTTATCATTCTTCATACTTACAAATAATTTATTCGTATCACTTAAACGTTCGATAATTTCATTTCCTTCATAGTATGTATTAGGAAAAACGTTATTGTGTAACGAGATAAACTGCTCAAACACTTTTGGTAAAGCTTCTTCTACATTACATATACTACGTTCTTCCACAATATTATAGCTTAAACTGAAAATACTATGTCTCTCTTGTTCTTTTGCATGTAAATCCTCCATTAAGCGGGCACAATTATTATTTTCCACATTATAAAAACCATAAAACTTCTCAATATGAAAAGGCATCTTTTCGATAAGTTCCTTCCACATATGTAAAGCCGCTTCTTCCCAATTCGCTGAAAGAATAAATGGTCCCCATATTTCGGCACATTTCTTTACTTCATCCACATCGAATCCTAATACACCTATTAAATTATTATTCTCATAAGTAGCAACAAAAGATTGTTCCCAGCCTATATCTGAAAAATCATGAATAATCGTCTGTAACAACTCCTCTTTCTCATCTCCACAATAGCCAACATGATGAGTAGCATCTTTATTCATATTCGCAATAAATGCTGCCACCTCTTCAATTTTCAAAATAGAACTGACATACATAACCTCTCCTCCTTCTCTAATACATTTACACATTTTCCATTTATATCCTTCTAAAAAAAGACATCATCATAAGCATATTTCAAAATGAAATCGCCATGATAATGTCTTCTCAAAAACTCATATAATTATATTACGTTATAATAAGATAAAACGCTTTTATTTCTTAAATAATCTCTTTCTAAATACAAACATACTCAGTGCTGAGAGCACTAACGCTATGCCTGAAAGTAATGTTGATGTATTTTCTTGCCCACCTGTTGCTCCTAATGATTTCTTGCTTTCTTCTTGCTTGTTAACAGCTGGTTTATTTTCTTTCACGTTTTGATTCTCTACTACTTTTTCTTTCACAACTTGATTGTTCGCGCTTTGTTCTTGAACTGCTACTGATTGATTTACTGCGTCTTTTGAACCTTGAATTTCTTTTACTGGTTTTTTTACTTCTTTCGATCCTTCAACTCCTGTTGTTGGCTCTTCTACTTCTTCTTTTAGTTCTTCAACTTCTTTTGCTGGTTCTTTTACTTCTTCTTTCGGTTCTTCAACTTCTTTTGTTGGCTCTTTTATTTCTTCTTTCGGTTCTTCAACTTCTTTTGCTGGTTCTTTTTCTTCTTCTTTTGGTTCTTCAACTTCTTTTGCTGGTTCTTTTATTTCTTCTTTTGATTCTTCAACTTCTTTTGCTGGTTCTTTCTGATCTAGTTCCTCTATTACATTCTGTACAACTTCGCCACTAAATAATATACCAAGCCCATCATAGTCTCTTCCATCATAAGCAAAATCATATTTTTTTTCTCCTGAAGTACTCCATATGATTGTACCTTCTACCCTATTAATTGTACCGCCGTCACTCTTTAACGTAATATTCTCAAGTGGATTTCCTTCTGCATCATATACAGGTATTTTCACTTCTTCATTGATTGGTACATTATCTAGAATAATCTTTTGCCCTCTAATATCAATTGTTATTATTTGAGACAATTGTATAATCGGTTTTATATCCTGAATCTCATTTCCAGAAAGTTTTAAACTAAAGAACTGTATCATTGAAGTGAAAATTGATATATCCTTAATTTTATTATCTGATAAATTCAGCCACTGTAAATTTTTCAACTTACTTAATGGCTTAATATCCACTACTTGATTTCCTTTCAATTCTAATTCGTTCAACATACTTATTTCACTAATTGTTTCTACACTACTAATTTCATTATTATTTAATATTAATACATACAAGTTCTTTAATTGCTGAATTCCTTGTATAGTAGCATTGTTAATTTTATTATTTGAAGCATTTAAATTTGTTAATGAATTCATTTTAAATAATGATTCAATGTTTTTAACATTATTATGGCTTATATTTAGTTTCTCCAATTTTTCTAGTTTAGATAAGGGGGCAATATTTTCAATTTTATTATTTGCTAGACTTACAGATTTTAAATTTCTCAAATTCGAAATAAAATCTATATTTTTCAAATCAATTTTTTCTAAATCTAAGTTTTCTAAATTTGTCATAAACTCTATACCAGAGATATCTTTTATCCCTTTACTTTGCCCATCAGTTATCTTTAATGTTTTAATCCCTAATAAATCTTCTTTCGTAATAGGAGCATCTAAATTGGTTCTACTCAAGTTATATTTATTAATATATCGTTGTAATTCTTTGTCTTGGATAACATTCGTATCCTCTTGTTTTTCGACTACTTTTTGAATTACGGTTCCATTAAATCGTATTTTATTCTCAGCAGAATCGGTCTCTAATTCAAATTCATATATTTTTTCGCCAAGACTATTCCATTTAATAAAACCATTATGAACCGTTCCACCTTCACTCTTCATTTTAATATCCTTGAGAGTTTCTCCCTTTAAATCGTATACAGGTATTTTAACTTCCTTATTTATTTCTACATCATCTAAAAAGATTTTTTGTCTTTGAATATCGATATACATTCTTTTTCCTAACTCTTGAACAGGTCTAACATCACGAATTTCATTTGACCCTAGCTTTAAATCATATAAACCTGTTAATTGACTAAGTGGTGTTATATCTGAGATATAGTTTTCTTCTAAATTAAGTGATTGTACAGTAGACAATCTTGATAAAGGTTCGATGTTTTCTAATTCATTTTTAGAAAGATCTAACTCTACTAACTTTTTCATTGGTGTAATATGCTCTATATTAGTAAGTCCATTGTTACTTAAAGATAAATTCTTCACCTTTTTCAATTGCTCAATCCCAGCAAGATTAGCGTTACTAATTTGATTATTCGCTAAAGCTAGATCCCTTAAAGAAGTTACTGTAAACAATGGCGTTATATCTTTTATAGCATTACTACTTAAATCTAATATTTTAATCTTCTTCATTTGACTTAATGGGCTTAAATTTGAGATTTTATTGTTTCTTAAACTTAAACTCTCAATATTCTCTAACTCAGCCAAAGGTTCAATATTTTCAAGTTCACTATAAGTTATACTTACTGATTTTAACTGTCTCAACTTCGAGATAAAGTGTATGTTGTCTAACTTAACTTCTTCCAACATTATGTTTTCTAAGTTCGTCATATACTCCAAACCACTTACGTCATTTATCCCTTTACTTTTTGCCTCAACAACTATTAAAGACTTAACTTTTAATAAATCTTCCTTAGTTATTGGAGCATCTAAATTATCTCTACCTAAGTTATACTTATTAATATGTTTTTGTAATTGTTTATCTAATATTACATTTCCACTGTCATCTTGTTGATCCACTTTATCCTCTGTATTTTCCTTTTGCTCTTCTTGAACAATGTTCCCCGAATTTAATGCATTTACTTCAAACTGTACTTGATACTTATTGTCGTAGGCCATTGTCGGAATATAAATATGCATTTGCATATTATATCTTTTTCCTAATTCTCCTACTTCAAACTGAATCACTTTCGTTCCGTTTTTCTTTTTATCTTCTGATATTACTTTTACATCATGAAACACACCAGGAGTATGAATATCTTCTGTTTTCAAGTATTTGAAGAAATCACTATCACTTAACGTTGCCGTTACAATTTTCTTTTCATTCTCAATCGTTAACTTAGGATCCTTTATATAAACAGCTGCCATAGACTCCTCATTCGTTTTATCTTTATATGCTTTCATAACAGCATCATATGTACCATCTTCTAAAGCATATCCCTTTTTATTAGCCTCAATTGCTACTGCCGCTAAAGCAGGCGTTGAATACGTAGCAAATGGAAGTGATAACGCCGCAGCGATAATCATCGCATTTATATGTTTTCTTTTATTTTTTTTCAACTTTACATCTCCTCCAAAATATATAAATCCAAATGTAATCATATCTCGAATAAATGATAATGATTTTCATTATCATTGTCAACTGAAAAAATAAAAAGTTAACAAAAAAATAACCCCTTTTTAAGGGGGTTATGCCATTTTTTCTCCGGTTTCTTCTTTAAAAAAGCTCTTCATCGCATGGAATACGTCTGCTTTTTGCTTTAAAATATAATATCTAAAATTCTCATCTTTAATATTTTTATAGGCTGACATGAGGGTACTATGGCGGTTATACTGGTTCACTTCCCCATACCCAAACATATTACACTTCTTCATTAACTCTTCAACAAGCTTTACACATCTAGCATTATCTGATGTTAAATTATCACCGTCTGAAAAATGGAATGGATAAATATTATAGCGGTCTGGTGAGTATTTATTATCAATTAGCTCGAGTGCTTTTTTGTATACAGAAGAACAAATTGTTCCGCCACTTTCTCCTTTTGAGAAAAACTCTTCCTCTGGAACTACTTTTGCCTCCGTATGATGGGCAATAAATTCAATATCTACTGTTTCATACTTTGTGCGTAGAAATCTCGTCATCCAGAAAAAGAAGCTCCGTGCCATATATTTCTCCCATATTCCCATCGATCCACTCGTATCCATCATCGCTAATACAACAGCTTTTGAATCTGGCTTTAATACTTCATTCCAAGTGCGGAACTTTAAATCTTCTTGATGAATTGGGTGGAAAGATGCTTTACCACGCATCGCATTTCGTTTATATGCGGATATCATCGTTCTTTTCTTATCGATGTTGCCCCATAATCCAGTTTTTCTAATATCATTAAATTCAACATGTTCAATCCGGTTTTCATCCATTTCTTTTCTCTTTAAATTAGGTAATTCTAATTCTTTGAAAAATGCTTGCTCTAATTCTAGAATAGAGACTTCAGCTTCATAATAATCTTCTCCAGCCGCATCCCCTGCTCCTTGCCCTTTTCCTGGTCCTTTTTGCTTTTGACCACCTGATCCATCTCTCGCAACGACATCACCAACTTTGCTGTCACCATTTCCTTGCCCAACGTGTTTGTTTTTATCATAATTGTACCTAATCTTATATTCATCTAAAGAACGAATCGGTATTTTCACAACATCCTTACCATTAGACATAACAATACTTTCTTCTGTTACAAGATCGGGTAAATTATTCTTAATTGCCTCTTGCACTTTCTCTTGATGGCGTTGTTGGTCGTCATATCCTTTGCGATGGAGGGACCAGTTTTCCTGTGAAATCGTATAATTTGGTTGGTTTTCTTCACCCATTTCTTTCCCTCCTTACTGTAATTGTCTTCCCCTATGAACAGTAAGCTAGAAATTTTGTTTTATACTGTGCAAGCTAGAATGAAAGATAACTGCCCATCGAAATTCATCCCATAAACATATATAACGTTTTTCATATAATACTCCGAGCATCCTAAACAAAATTTTGCCACTCACATACTAGAAAGAAATATTCAGCCGTTGATAAGAAAGAAACACAATGCATAGTTGCACACATTTACACTTTGCAACATATTGTATTGTGTTGGCTTTTTTCGTATGAATGGTTGGTTACTCTATCATATGCATATTGTAAAAATAATTGACAATAAATTCATGAAATTGCATCTTAATTTATTACATTTGGACAAGGTATGACACTTTACACATATAAATGGATAATAAAACGCTGTCCCGCAAAATACAAGAGACAGCGTTTTGTTATCAAACTATCGGTTTAGCAGACTACCTACATAGCGTAATAATTCATTCGCAGATGAAGAATTATAGCCGTGCTCATCAATTAAGCGTGCAACAACATCATTGATTTTCTTAAGCTGATTTTCGTCTGGCGTTTTCGTGGATGTTGTAATTTTCACTATATCTTTTAAATCAGCAAATAGTTTTTTCTGAATCGCTTCACGAAGACGCTCATGTGAATTATAATCAAATCGTTTTCCTTTACGCGCGTAAGCAGAAATGCGAATTAAAATTTCTTCACGGAATGCTTTCTTAGCATTTTCTGAAATTCCAATTTGCTCCTCAATTGAACGCATTAACTTTTCATCTGGACTCATTTCTTCGCCTGTTAATGGATCACGTAATTTCGATTTATTGCAATATGCTTCAACGTTATCTAAGTAATTATCCATAAGTGTCTTCGCTGATTCTTCATATGAATACACGAATGCTTTTTGTACTTCTTTCTTCGCAATTTCATCATATTCTTTTCTCGCTAATGAGATGAAATTCATATAACGCTCTCGATCTTCATTACTAATTGACGGATGCTGATCCAACCCGTCTTTTAGAGATCTAAGTACATCTAATGCGTTAATAGATGGTACCTCTTTTCGAATAATTGTAGAAGAAATTCGGTTAATAACATAACGAGGATCAATACCTTTCATACCTTCATCTTGATATTCACGTTGCAGCTCCTCTACATCAATCGCATTATAACCCTCTACCGTTTCTCCATCATATAAACGCATCTTTTTAATTAAATCAATATCCGGACGCTTCGGATCTTTTAAACGAGTTAAAATCGTAAACATTGCTGCAACGCGAAGTGTGTGCGGTGCAATATGCACATTGGATACATCACTTTCACGAATCATTTTTTCATAAATATGTTCCTCTTCACTCACTCGTAAATTGTATGGAACTGGCATTACAATAATTCTTGAGTGTAATGCTTCATTTTTCTTGTTTGCTATGAAAGAACGATACTCCGTTTCATTCGTATGCGCTACAATTAATTCATCTGCTGAAATAAGCGCAAATCTTCCCGCTTTGAAATTCCCTTCTTGCGTAAGCGATAATAAATGCCATAAAAACTTCTCGTCGCATTTTAACATCTCTTGGAATTCCATCATCCCACGGTTTGCCTTATTCAATTCTCCATCAAAGCGATACGCTCGTGGATCTGATTCTGAACCGTATTCTGCGATTGTTGAAAAGTCCAGACTACCTGTTAAATCGGCGATATCTTGTGATTTAGGATCAGACGGGCTAAATGTACCAATCCCTGTACGGCGATCTTCCGAGAAGAAAATACGCTCTACAACTACATCCTCAATTCTTGAACCATATTCTTGCTCTAGGCGCATAACGTTTAGTGGTGATAAATTCCCCTCAATTCTAACCCCATACTCATCAAAGAAATCATCCCGTAAATGATGTGGAATTAAATGAAGTGGATCTTCATGCATTGGGCATCCTTTAATTGCAAAAATTGCTCCTCGATCTGTTCGTGAATATTTTTCTAATCCTCGTTTCAACATCGTAACTAATGTTGATTTCCCTCCACTAACAGGACCCATTAATAATAAAATACGTTTTCTAACATCTAATCGTTTTGCAGATGGATGAAAATATTCCTCTACAAGACGTTCTAAAGCATCCTCTAATCCAAATAGCTGATTACTAAAGAAATTATACTTTCTTCTACCATCTACTTCTTCAATTCCAGCATCTTTTATCATATTGTAAATGCGAGAGTGTGCTGTTTGAGCCACCCATGGTCTTTCCTTCACAAGCTCTAAATACTCCGCAAACGTACCTTCCCATTGTAAGCGTTCTTCTGCTTCTCGATGCTGTTCAATTTTTTTTAGAATATCCATTATAGCTCCTCCCCCATCTCCTTGTTCAATCGGATTATTATAAAAGGTATGCTAGGATGTCCTCAAACATTCTTTAAATCAAAATGAAATATACAGTAGTGCTATAAAATTCTCTCCAAAATTCAAAGAAAATTCTGTATAATATAGGTATTAAAGTTTTTACACCGCTATTCATTTTAAATAAATTCTTTTCTTCCAAGAACCTTACATACATTTCGATTCATATTTAAGATTCGTAAACCGAAAAAATAGGAGGGATATTAGTATGAAATTATTATTAATTTTAGGTGTATCACTCACATTTCTTACAGCTATTTTTACATCTGGTTACAATGATAAACCTGGTACAAATAAAAAGTGATGTGCTTCTAAGCACATCACTTTTTTTATCCATCATTTATAATACACATTTTCCACATCATCTTTTGATAAAGGTCGACTATAATAATAACCTTGTACAAACTTCACATTCTTTTCCTTCAAAAATTGTATTTGTTCTGCTTTTTCTACTCCTTCTGCAATTACATTCAATTCCAAAGTATGAGCTAAATGAATAATCGCAGCCGTAATATTCGTGTCACGTTCATCTACATGTATACCTTCCATAAAAGAACGATCGATTTTCAAAGTATCAATTGGATACGTTTTTAAATAACTTAAAGATGAATATCCCGTCCCAAAATCATCTAAATGAATCTTTAAATTTTGTTCTTTTAATTGTAGCAATACTCTTTTCGATATGTCTTTATGTATAAGGGCTCCTTCTGTAACCTCAATCGCTAATAGATGAGCTGGTACATTATACTTATGTAACGCTCGTGTAATCATCTCTATTAGTGTAATAGAGCGAAAGTGCCTGGCTGAAATATTAACTGCAATCGGGACCACTTCATACCCTTTATTTAACCATTCACGTATTTGCCGACACACTTCATTTACTACCCATTCATCAAGCTTAATAATAAATCCTGTTCTTTCTGCTAACGGAATAAATTGATTGGGAGAGACAAATCCTAATTCTTTATTTTCCCATCTTATTAAAGCTTCCATACTAGCTATTTTTTTCGTTTCAATATTCATTTGTGGCTGATAATATAAGAAGAATTCATTTTTTTCTATAGCACGATGTAATTGGTTTTCTATTATAAATCTTTGTTCTCGCTCACAATCTAATCCACTACAATAAAAATAATAATGCCCTTTTCCTTTTTCTTTTGCTTTTTCCAAAGCAGCATCAACTCTTTGGAATAATATTTTTTCATCCTCTCCATCTGTTGGAGCCATTACAATTCCGATTGACGCACTTAAATACACGTCCTCTTCTTCGATTACAAAATGTTCACTAATCTTTTTTAATATGCTTTTTGCAACTACCTCTACACATTCTTTCGTTATATTTTCTATTAACATAACAAATTGATCATCGTGTTCTCTAAATAAGTGCATACCGCCTATTTGGATACTGCTTAAACATTCTGTCACTTTTTGTAATACTTTATCTCCTTCTTTATGACCAAAAGTATCATTAATAAGATGAAATTCATCTAAATCTATAAAGATAAACGCAAAATCTATCTTCTCATTTAAAAAAACATTTAACTTATTTGTACATGAAATTCTATTCATTAATCCTGTTAACTGGTCATAATAAGCTAAATATTCTGTTCTCATCTCATTTAATACTTGCCTTGTAACATCCCTCGTAACAATATATATCCCAACAATTTCACCGTTCACAATAATTGGAATAGTTCTCAAAGAAATATAGAGCTCGTACCCTGCTTTATGAACATATTTCTTTGAAACAATTTGCTTCGCTTTTCCTTGCATGGATCCTTTAAAGATAATTTGAAAATCTTTTTCATATTCTTTATTAATAAATTCAAAAATAAATTTATTGTTTAATTCTTCATATCGATATCCGAATATTTCATACGTTGCTGGATTGGCATATGTAATTCTACCTATAGAATCTATAGATATAATGGAGTCATTATTATATTCTAGTAATGACTTAAATAACATTTGTTTTTCCTCTATTTCAATCTTCTCCTCAATTTGAGCTGTAATATCCCTCGTAATACAAATAATAAACTGACATACTCCTTCTTCATCAAATACAGGATTAAGTGAAGATTCATAATGTGAATTACCAGTTGGTAAACCAACTACATCACAAAAGGTATGTGCTTTCGCTTCGCTCGCTACTTTTGCATATTGCACTTGCAATATTTCCGCCGTATCTTCTGGTAATACTTCAGCAAACGTTTTTCCATAACATTCTTCGCTCAGCTTCGCATAATCCATACCTATCTTATTTACATAAATATATTTAAAGGTTTTCTCATCAATAACTTTCACAATAAATACTAAGTCCTGAATAGCATGTAATAATCCTCTTCTTATTAAATCCATATCTATCATACTTAAAAAGGTATTTTGATTATTATATTGTTCCTTCATATTTATCTCAACCCGTCTAATCTATTTTTATTCATATATCCCCATTCTATATGAATATGTACCCTTTTTTAAATGTATGATTACATATTATTTTTATTTTTATAAAAAAAGTCGCCATATGGCGACTTTTAATAAACAATTTCTAAATCTAATCCTGGATAATTTTGTTGACGGAATGCTTCATAAATTAAAATAGCTGCTGTATTAGATAAATTTAATGAGCGCACTTTATCAGTCATTGGAATACGTAAACAATGATCGAAATTTTCTTCGATTACATTAGCTGGTAAGCCGTTTGTTTCTCTTCCAAATACAAAATAGTAATCCTTCTCACGTTTGCTATAATCAAACGCTGTATGAGCTTTCTCGCCATACTTTGTTAAATAGAAGAATTCACCGTCTTTATTTTTCTCATAAAATTCTTCAATTGAATCATAATACGTAACTTTCACGTGCTGCCAATAATCTAATCCTGCACGCTTTAACATTTTATCATCCGTTGAAAATCCAAGCGGTCTAATCAAATGTAATTCTGTTCCAGTTGCTGCACAAGTACGAGCAATATTCCCTGTATTTGCTGGAATTTCTGGTTGATATAAAACAACATGTACTCCCACGCGATATTCACCTCTGTTTTTTGTCTACTACGTATTATACCACTTGAGCGAAAAATCTCTACCCATTAATAATGTGAAAGAATTTATATTTCATTTGTGGTGTATATTTACTAGAATCTTCATAGTTCCAATAACGCCGACGGCTATTCGCTGAATGTGCATTTACAAGTGGCATACCATCTGCGTCTTTTGCTACTACAATCGTCGTATGATTCCACCTACCATCATCCTCGAAATCATAAGCGATGACATCACCAAGAATAAGATCCTCTGGCCTTTCTACCGCTTCTGCTCGAAGCCCTGTTGTAGCGCCTGACAAATACCAATAAAAAGAGTGTGCAACAGCCCAGCTCCAACTCCACTGATTCTCCCTTTGCCACCATCCTTTACGAATATTAGGATATCCATTCATTGGTACTTCTCCAGTATGAAGACATTGAGAAATAAAATTCGTACAATTATCAGGGAAATTACGATATACAGGGTTTCGATCATCCCACCAACGCTCTGCATATTTAACTGCCTCTAAACGGTTATACTGATAAGAACCATACTTCTCTTTTATAACTTCTCTTTCTAACGTCTCATTCATTCCAGCTGCTTCTGGCACTTCAATAGCATAATCACCTATTACCCGGCTCTTATTTAAACAAACTCTTCGTTTTAGTTGTTCCTCTTCGATATAAAATAATTCTTTATGCTTAATTAAATATTTAAAATGTATTTGATAATCAATTTCTTGATGATTGCTATTATTTAATTGTCTCATGAAAGAAACGTCCGCAGTTGCTTTCACTATATGTGCATTACGCTTTTGAAACAATTGTTTCTTTCTCTGTGCTATTTGGAATAAATCTTCAGCAATACCATCTACATTTGTTCGTTTTTCTGTTATATATGCTAAAAATTGTTGTACTTGCTTTTCAATATTTATTTTTACAACCATTTTGTCTCCCTCCCATATTACAATATGAAAAAGGGAGATATTATCTACTCTTTTTTCTGCGCTAATAATTCAAGCCCGCGATTCATTTCATGAAGAACCTCTTCATCTTTCTCGCGTTGCATCGCTTTTTCAATGGCTTCACCCACGGCATCTCCACCAATTTTCCCAAGTGCCCATGCTGCTGTTCCCCGAAGTACTGGTCTTGGATCATCTTTCATAACACCGATTAAATCAGGAATTGCTGATGCTTCTTTAAAATGCGCAAGTGCCAAAATCGCATTTCGTTGCAATGGCTTTTTACCTCTCCATGATCCAGACATAATTCCATATTTCTCTTTAAAATCACGATTACTAATTGTTAAAAGTGGTGTTAATAGCGGCTTAACTAACTCAGGATCTGGTTCCATCTCAGGGTGGTTATGAAAATCCATTCCTTTATTTTTCGGACAAACAGTCTGACATGTATCACATCCATATATACGGTTTCCTATTTTGTCGCGATATTCTTCCGGTAGGAATCCTTTCGTCTGTGTTAAAAATGCAATACATTTCTTCGAGTCTAACTGTCCTCCTTGTATTAAAGCACCTGTAGGACAAATATCAATACATTTTGTACAGCTTCCACATTGATCTTCTATTGGTTGATCTGGTGGGAATGGAACGTTTGTAATCATTTCTCCTAAATATACATACGAACCAAATTCAGGTGTAATAATAGCGCAATTCTTACCGCTCCACCCAATACCGGCACGCTCCGAAACAGCTCGATCACTTAATTCACCCGTATCAACCATTGACTTAACTTCTATATCGGGAAGTTTTTCGATTAAATATGCTTCTAATTTTTGCAAACGATCTCGTAAAACAAGATGATAATCTTGTCCCCAAGAAGCACGACAAAAAATCCCGCGGCGTTCTCCACGCTTACTTAATGGTGCATTTTTTAACTTTGAAGGATATGCTAATGCAATCGCAATAATCGATTTTGCGCCAGGTAATAGAAGCTGCGGGTTCGTTCGCTTTTCTATATCAGGCTCTTCAAATCCAGATTGATAATTTAATTGTTGCTGCTGGATTAAGCGCTGCTTTAATTCCTCAAATGGTGAAGCACTAGCAAAGCCTATTTTATCTATACCAATTGTTTTACTATACGCAATTACATCTTGCTTCAATTGTTCAAAATCCATTCCTAATCGCCTGCTACTAAAAATATAGA